>NZ_JAHGAD010000081.1:0-107022 GCF_030248375.1 Vibrio sp. B181a
CGATCGGCATTAGAGCACAAACTCGGGCTTTTTGTTTTTCGCTTTGTAGAGTGTTACGACTCACAAGGTTTTGCGTGATTGATGCTGCGTTTTTGTTTAAAGGACATCACCAGTTGTGGAACGAGCGACATCAGGATCATGCCTAGCATCAGGCTGTATTGAAGGGGAGTGAAGCTTTCGCCCATCAAGACTAAGCCAGAAACAATGCCAGCTACTGGGTTGGCGATACCACCGAAGGTAAAGTCCACCACCGACATGCGTTGCAATAGCCACACGTACATGCCGTAGCCAAGCGCAGTGTTAAGTACGATAACCCACAATAAACCAGCGACGTTTCTCAATGATGCGTTTTGTAGGGCGCTCACATACGGCTCAGGATTAAAGCTCGCAAAGATGGCTGCGGCGATAGAAAGAATGACACCGCCTAAGATGAGCTGCCACGTTAGCACCGTCCACCAGTGCATTCTTGCACCAAGAGACTTAGTGACACTACTGCCGATAACGATACACATGATTGCAGATAGCATAGCGATTAAGCCAATTGGGTTGAGTGTGATCGAACTAGGATCAAATAGGAACCACGCCAGTGCAATCAGCGCTGCGCCACTTATCCCTTGAATCAAGCTTGGTTGTCGTTTGTATACAACCCAGCCAAATAGCATCGCAAACACAGGGACAGAAATCATACCGACGCCAGAAATGGCAGAAGGCAAGGTCAACGCCATAACAAAGATGAGTCCGAAGAAGAGGGCGATATTGATTGTGCCTAGTACCAGTAAGATCTTCCAATCTTGTTTCTTAGGTAGTGATGGTTTAATAGCAAGTAATAAAAGGCCAGCCGGCAAAGCTCGCAGTGCGCCAAGCAACACTGGCGGCCAGTCTGGCAAAGTAAATTGTGTCACGGCGTAGGTGGTGCCCCAAAAGAACGCCGGAATCATTGCGAGTAAAATGTTCACATTAAATATCTTCATGTTGAGATAATTTATTGTAACGATACGTTTGAAATGACTTTTTGTAAAGTATCTTTATGTTAAGATTAATTTGTAAATCAGAATGTCTTTGGAGATGAAAGGGTAATGGACGCAATTGACAGAGTGGTAAGCCAATGGGCTAAGGAAAAGCCGGAGCTCGACACCGAACCGATGGCGATCATGGGGCGCTTGATGAGAATCGCAAAGCACATGGAAAACCACGTCGCCGAACTGCACAAACGTTACGATCTCAAAATGGGCGAGTTTGATGTTTTAGCAACGCTGCGACGCAGTGGTCAGCCATATCGTTTAACGCCATCAGAGCTGATTTCATCCATGATGCTGACATCCGGTGCCATGACAAATAGGCTTGATAAGCTAGAGAAGAAAGATTTGATCGCGCGTGAGCACAGTAAAGAAGATCGCCGTAGCGTCACTGTCGAACTCACAGAAAAAGGTTTCGAGCTGATTGATTCACTGATAGAGCAGCACCTTCAAGCGCAACATGAGTTGATGGGGTCTTTGAGCAGTGCAGAAAAAGGGCAGGTTAATCAGGCGTTAAAGCTCTTATTGCCTCAGTATGAGTAATCGATAACCTTGTGGATTTGAAACTGACTAAAGGGCAGCGTATTTCATCGGGATATCAGTAACATACTTTGTACTTGGTCACAGATACTTTGTTTATTATCAATATCTTCGGGCAAAAACTCGCACCTTTAACTCGCACCGACTATATAAATGTTATAGCGATGTTAAAGGTGAAGTTATGCGTGCACTTTCTGAATGGTTAGAAGCCTACGGTGAAAGCCATCAAAACCCAATCAACCAAAAGATTCACAAGGTGGCGGTACCCGGCATCTTTTTATCGGTGGTTGGCTTGATTTGGTCCATTCCGCAGATTCCTTTATTTGGGTTCAATCTCAACTGGGTGTGGGTTGTTGCGCTACCCGCGTGGATCTTTTACTACCGCCTTTCTTTAAGCGTATTTATTATGATGATTGGCTACACCGTTGCGTGTATCGGCCTGATCTGGTCGATGGACATACTAGGTTGGCCAGTCTTACAGATTTCGATGCTACTTTTTGGTGTGCTTTGGATTTTCCAGTTTATCGGGCACAAAATCGAAGGGAAGAAACCATCGTTTTTTGAAGACGTTCAGTTTTTACTGATTGGTCCTATTTGGGTGTTTCGTAAGCATTAATGAGATGAGCAAGAAGTTATGGGAATAAGGAGTTGCTAGACTCTAGGTAGTTCCCATTTTTATCGAGATCTATTATGCCTACCGCTCTGTTTGTTTTAGTTTTTGTTAGCGTCATTCCTTATGTACTTGCTGGTTTTGGTGGATATGCCAAGGTTCAGCAACTCGGTCATCTTGATAATCATCATCCACGCTTGCAGGAGAGGAAACTTAGTGGGCGTGCGGCGAGAATTATTGCTGCTCAATCCAATGCTTGGGAAGCGCTGGCTTTCTACACAGCCACAATTTTAGCGGTGAGCTTGAGTGGCGTTCCTTGGTCTGACTTGTCTATGTCAGCCATTATATTTGCTATAACGCGAATGGCGCATCCGGTTATGTACATCGCAGATATCGCTATTGGCCGAACCTTTGTCGTTATTGTGGGCGTGACAAGCTGTATTTATATGCTTTCTCTTGCGTTTTGATTTTAACGACGCGTTTGCACAAAGTTATCTTGTGCAGCATTTCGAATTACTAACCTATGTTACCATCTCGCTGGTTTTAGAAGTCCTTTAACGTTGCAAAGAACAACAAAAAAGTCGAAGCGAACAGTTGTAGTGAGGTAGTCGCGTGAGTGCACAAGATCATTTTCTGGGGCAGTTTGAAGTTGAATTGAAATACAGAGTGAAAGACAAGCGAGCGTTTTTAACCGCGCTGAGCAGCCTACAGCACGAGGTGATGTTCGAAGATAACCAAGAATCAGATTGGTTTTACGATACCCCCGAGCGCAAACTAACCAACGAAAACAAAAGCTTGGTGATTCGTGAAATTGAACCGTCTGGGATTAAGCTTTGGATTGTGAAAGGACCGGAAGAAGATCGTTGCGAAGCGACAGACATCACCAAGTCCCACGCAGCCAAAAGCATGTTGGAGAACATGGGATATGAGGTGATTCTTCATACTAAGAAGGTTCGCAGCGTCTACTTTGTCGGTGAATTCCATATTACGCTCGATCACCTTGAAGGCATTGGTTATTTCGCAGAATTCGCGATCATGACTGATGATGAAAGCGCATTAGGACGTTACAAGCAAAAACTAGAGGCTCTAGCAGGCATGTTTGGTTTGGATGAGTCCAACCGAGAACTGCGGTCTTACAAACAAATATGGACCGCTCAGTAAAATCCCCGTCATTTCTTATTGGTCTAATAAGCAACTCCCCCCAATCGCACTATGATTAAAGTAGTGCGAGCTTGCCGTCTCGCATTAACATTCCATTTCGAAAATGATGGTGACAATGTCACTTAAGCGGAGGGGGAAATGTACAACCGCGAGCACAAATACGTGTATTGGCGAGAAGAGCGCAAGAAAGGCAAATGGAACTACATTATGAAGTCTTTCTTGATGATTTGCTGTGCGTTGTTGGTTGGCAAGATAATCGGTTTATTTGTTTTTGGTAAACTGCATTCATTGAAAGACATTACGGAGCAGTTTCCCGCCGATATTTTTATCATGATGCTGGTGGGGTTTCCTGTCAGTGTTATCGGTTGGTATCACGAAGAATCGAAGTTTTTTCGAGCATTAAAGCGTCGAGATAAGAAATTTAAAGCGCGCCTGAAAGCTCGTAAAAAAAGAAATAAGCCTACTTAGAACAAATGCCGCAAGATTCGAAATTTGCGGCATTTTTGATTTCTGTTCATATTTCAACTTTGGGCACGATACCTTCACCCTCGTCCATTTTTCTTCGCTAATAATTGCTTACTTTCTTTTTAGGGCGAAAGGTGAATTTCATGACTATTGGCAAGCCATTGTTACCGCTACTTTGTTAAATTCCAACCAAGAACATCCCCTAAACAGGAATAAAAATGGATAAGAAAACCATGCTGCACAGCCAAAAAGTGTATTTTTGCAATGATGAAGAGCTGGCGGCAATGCAAATTGAATGTCTTGAAACCTTATACGATTACAATCACACCCGTCCTTCAGAGTCAGAAAAGCGGGGCGAGATACTCGGGCGTCTTCTCGCGTCGGTAGGTGAGAATTGCTACATCGAACCGCCTTTAAGGGCGAACTGGGGATGCCACACTTACCTTGGCGACAATGTTTACGCGAACTTCAATCTCACTTTGGTCGACGATACCTACATCTACATTGGGAATAGCGTAATGATTGGACCGAATGTGACTATAGCGACGGCAGGGCACCCAATCGAACCTGATTTGAGACGAGATGTCGCTCAGTTCAACATACCAGTTCGAATCGGAGATAACGTATGGATTGGTGCAAACTCGGTGGTATTACCGGGTGTGACGATTGGAGAAAATTCAGTGATTGGCGCTGGCAGCATAGTAACCAAGGACATTCCTGCCAACGTTGTTGCGGTTGGTAATCCATGTCGTGTGCTGAGAGAGGTCGGACAACACGACAAAGAGTACTATTTTAAAGACCGTAAGCTTGAACAAAATATGTTCAATGGTTAGTCTGAACGTTCTACCCGAATAGGAAAGTAAAATGATCATCCGCACAACCAACCTCTGGTGGCTCCTCCTTCCAATGCCAAGCAGTCGGTAGGTTGAGTTGTGCCTGGCTGCGAGTAGATGCAGCCAGAATCGTATTCTATCTCGTAGCCTTGTTTGAATGTTATCAATCATCAAGGAGAGAAAATGAATACGGCATCCGATTCCAACGACCAATCAGAAAGCCAGATCAAAAAGAAGCCAGTGAGTGCAGTGACAATAGGTGTCATGCTTGCACTTGCCGGAACACTGCTGTTTTCGATTAAACCTGTCTTTGTCAAACTCGCTTACCAGCATGGTGGTGATGCGGTCAGTATCATGACGCTACGAGCGATGAGTTCATTACCAGTTTACCTTGGCATTTTGTTTTGGACGTTGCGTAACTCTGAATATCGCGGGAAAGTGAGAAAGCATGGACTTAAAGCGGCGTCCATTGGCGTGCTGGGTTATTACTTGGCCAGTTATTTAGACATTACGGCACTTAATTACATTTCCGCCCAACTTGAGCGCTTATTACTTTTCCTTTTTCCTACTTTTGTTGTGCTGATCATGTGGTTTAAAGAGGGGCAATCACCCAAGCGTTCGGTATTATTTGCCGTTTTGGTTGGGTATCTTGGGGTTGGTCTCATTGTGGCGCACGATCTTTCTCACTATGGAGAGAAGATTTGGCTCGGTGGTGGATTAGCGATTGCGTCGGCATTTGTATTTGCCGTGTATTTGGTCATGAGTAAAGCCAGTATCGCAAAACTCGGAAGTAAGCTGTTCACCAGTATTGGAATGGGGAGTGCTGGGATTGCAATTCTTATTCATCTGTCTTTTAGCTCGCTACAGTTAAATACTATGAGTGAAGAACTCATCACCATTGGGGTATTGCTTGGCATCTTCTGCACTGTGATTCCCTCGTATTTGATAGCAGCCGCAATGGCGCGGCTCGACCCTGCACACCTGAGTTTGGTGAGCAATATTGGTCCTGCGATGACGGCGTTGTGCGCCATTTTTATATTGAATGAATCATTTACTTGGTTTCATGCCTTGGGGATGATGCTGACCGTTGTTTCGGTTGTGATGATCAACCGGTTTAAGTCATGAGTACTCTATTACAGAAGACGAAGAACGGGGACGGTGATAGAGGGGAGGCAGGTCGATAAGCATTGACCTGCCAAAGGTTTAGAACACAAAGTTAGCCATAATGGTGTACATATCTGCGCTGTCATCTGAAGGGGGAGAAACAAATGCACCTGAGGCGTCACGATAAGCCTTGAAGTGTTGCCACTCTGCATTGAGTGACACATTGTAGTGAAGATCGTATCTCACACCGAAGAGGTAGCTATCGCCAACTCGATGTTCATGATCATCAAACTGCTGGCCATAAATAGCATACGGTGTGAACTTGTTTAAGTTATAGCTGCCTTGTGCATACCATGCAGATGCAATGTCGTTGGTTTGACCTTCCAAAGTTAAAGTCAGGGCATCAAACTCATATTCTGCGCCTAACGAGATAAGCTGAATATCTTGGCCTTTTGCTTTGATGGTTTGATCTGGAATGGGAACAACACCAACACCAGGAATAGTGGTAGTGAGGTTGCGCAGTTTCGTTTCTTGGTCGTAATTCGAATCTAAATAGGTCAAGTTCCAACGATAATAATCACCACTCAAGATGAAGTTCACGCCATACATATCGTTAGTTTTAAACGTCAGCTCGGTATTGGCGTTAAAGTCGACGGTACTTTCATCATGAAAACCAATGAAAGGTGTCGTGGTTAACGTCATGCTGTCGCTGATGTCATAGTTCCATAGAAATGAAACCCCATTGAACGCCGTAATTCCCAGAATACTGTCATAGACTTCGTTTGGTGGCCTTGCTGGCGTAAAGGCGTGCCCGACATAGTAATACTCGGAGGCGAGGAATACAGGCATTCGTAGGCGACCAGCGCGAAACTCAATATTGCCATAGCTGTAGGCAAGGTAGGCCCATTCTAGCTGAGGATCGCTCCAGTGGTCCTGTGGTCTTTTGACCATTTGAGCAGAAGCTTTAAAAGCGTCGTAATAGAAGTCGAGTTGAACACCAAACGTGGTATCACAGTCGTAGCAGTTTTCATCGTCGATGAATCGATTAACGAGCACTGGTGTTTCGTTGTCAGTTGTTGCCCATGAGGTAGAGCCAAAGCCGCTCAACGATAAATTATCGGTGATCTCTATTGCCGCTAAGCTCGGTAAGGCCACACTGCTAAGCGCTGTTGCTATCACTGATGCGATGAGTGTTTTCTTCATATTATTTCTCCGAGCTTACTACGTAGAGGATCTGTGCATTTGACGGAAGGCTACTCACCGGTGCATAGCCAATGCGATTTGGCTTTTCTTTCATCCATGTCAAAAGGGCATCCATATCGGAATTGTCGATAACTTTGGGTGGGCGCGCTTTACCTGAGAATGACAAGCTTGCCCAATGCGCATTCATTTGCGCGACATTTTTGTTGAGGAGGTATCGGTAGAACTCAGAGCGTTCCGAGGAGGTATCAGGCCAATCAGATAGCTCAATTCGTTTACCCTGCAGTCGTTTGGTTTTCCCTCGATAGAGCTTTCGTGCTTTGGTGATGTTGAGTTCATCAAAATCTGAATCGAGAGAAAAAATAGCATAGCTATCTGCCGCCAAGGCTTCACTATCGAAGGAGATCAGCAATGCAAAAGCAATCATTGCGGTAGAGACAACGCTCAGCACCTTGTTTTTTAAGAAATGGGTATCCATGACCATTACCTTGCTCTTTAAATCACACTTTCAATTTGATGGAGAAGCTTTTCTTTTCTCACTGGTTTCGGTACATAGGCATCCATGCCAGAGTCATAACAGCGCTGAATATCGTCGTCTACGACACTTGCTGTGAGCGCGATGATAGGGGTCTTAGGCAGACCAGAAACTTTTTCGTATGCACGAATCTCTTTAGTTGCTTCGAAGCCATCCATCACCGGCATCATGCAGTCCATTAAGATGATGTCGAAGCTATTATCTTGTTGGAACATGTCCAAGGCGATCTGACCATTTTCAGCGATTTCAAATTGATACCCCGCCTTACTCAGAAGTAGAGAGGCGACTTTTTGGTTGACCGTATTGTCTTCAACCAAAAGAATACGCTCAGATCGGCTGGGTAATGGCGTTGTCATCGGTTCTTCCGGCCTTTCTTTTGGTTGAGTGTTGATTCGGCTGCTTATAGTTGAAGATACCGCGGGAGTTATTGCTACGTTCGATTTGCTAGCCTCAACGGCTTTTGACAATTTATCTTTTAATACCGCTGCTTTGAATGGTTTAGGCACGTAGTCATCCATACCGACATCGAAACATTTCTGTATATCGTCATCCACTACGCTTGCTGTTAAGGCAATGATTGGGATTCGATAGCCTCTACGGACCTCTTTTTCCAATTGGCGAATTCTTTTTGTTGCTTCAAACCCATCCATCACGGGCATCATGCAATCCATCAGGATCAATGCGTATTGATTTTTAGCGAACATCTCGACCGCTTCTTGGCCATTGGCCGCTAAGTCAAATTCATAGCCAGCCTTTGTCACATGTAACCCTGCGATTTTTTGGTTTACCGTGTTGTCATCGACCACCAAGATTTTGTTGTTAGTATTCGATGTTTCGCTTGCATCTGCCTCTAGAGCGGTTTGACTGAATCTTGCCTGACAGCTTTCAATCGCCTTGACTAGGCGTTGCCCCAGAAGTGGCTGAGTAATGATAGCACTGACATTTTCACCAAAGTCAAACTGGTCGCTATGAAGGTGTCTAACGAGACAAATATGCACATTTTGAGCTGCTAGTCGTTGGAATGTTGCTTCGTTTTTCATCGCTGAATTTGGTCGTGTCTCGTTGTAAATCACGATGACGCGTTCCTTATCGCTAATCCAAGCAGGAAGGGCGTCTAAGTGTGTTATCGATTGATGAACCGCAATCTGGTAGAAGCTCAGTTCATCGCACAGTATCCGTTCCATGTCTGCATCTTCGCAAACTAACCAAATTTGGCTTTCGCTGGCAGCATGCTTGGGATCAAAGCCCAAATAAACGATTGCAGGGGATATTTGGAAGAAAAATCGACTGCCGTGTCCTTTTTCAGATTCTAGTTGGATCTTGCCTCCCATTAACTCGACGAGCTGTGTACTTATTGCTAAGCCAAGACCAGTACCACCAAACTGGCGGGTTGTAGAGTTATCTTCTTGCGCGAATGGTTCGAAGATGTTCTTTTGTTGTTGCTCGTCGATCCCAATACCTGAATCCTGAACAGAAAACTCCATGACAGCGTTGGCGCCTGAGACGCCGTGTGTGGTAACAGAGAGATGCACGCTGCCTTTTTCGGTGAACTTCACCGCATTAGACATAAAGTTCATGATAACTTGGCGTAGACGGTGATCATCAATCATCAATCGATAAGGGGTATTACGGCTAATGCTCACTTTAAGGTCGATGCCTTTTTCTTTTGCTTTCGGCGAGACAATAGATGCGATGTCGTAAATGGATTCGCGCACGCATGTGGAATGAGGGCTGATAAGTAGCATGCCAGATTCAATTTTGGAAAAGTCCAAAATGTCATTAATCAAGCTCAGTAGTAGCTGTGATGACGTCTCAATGGTGTCGACGTAGTCTTTTTGCGTAGCGGTAAGAGAGGTATCGGACAGCACTTCTGAAATGCCGATAACACCATTCAACGGGGTACGTATTTCATGTGACATATTGGCAAGGAAACTGCTTTTTGCTTTACTGGCTTTAATCGCATCATCTTTTGCTTGTTCCGCGTCTTCCTTAGCTTGGGTGAGTTTGACCTTGGCTTGCTCGCGTTCGTAACTCAACCGCTCAACTTCTTGCGCAAATTTACTTAACTCATCTTTGCCTTTGATTAACTCTCTTAGTGGAGATTCTTCGCTGTAGCTATCACGACGGAGAAATTCGAGAACCAATTGAAGGTTGTTGGTTACTTTACGTACGAGGCGTAGCGCTAAGCTAATCACCGCGATGGTAATGAAAGACATAACGCCAATGAACATCAAACGCTGCTGATTGGCTATGGTGATCGCTTGACCAACATCCGCTTTGAGTTGATTGGATATGTCGTTATCGACGTTTTTGAGCAAGGCTAAGCGTCCATTTAGTGCGGTTAATCCTGCTGCAACTTCAGCTTCTGGCAGGGTGCTGAGCGCTTCTTCGTTGAACAGAAAGCTTCTGAACTCTTGGCTAAGGACGAACACTTCATTGGTGAATGTGTCGATTAACAGTTCAACTTGTTGTTGGTTGGCGTTGAGAGTGACGAAGCGTTCAAGGAACAATTGTTGGTTTTTGACCAGAGATTCAATTTCGCTGCTGATGTCGGCATCATAAAATTGGTTGTGCTCACCGGAGTAAATCAGATATTGGCTCAGGCGGTTCTCTTCTTTAGACCAAAACATCAACCACTCGATTTGTATTAGCGCAGAGAGGTGCGCTTGGATTTCATAGGTGGCGTCATTAAACGGCACTTTTTCTAATGCGAGTAGGATCTGCTTGTAGGTGTCTGCTCGCCATTCTGCAATGTCTAGACGCTCATTCATGTCTGTTGTGGTCGCCAGAGATAAGCTCGCTTCTTCTAAGCTGGAAAGCAGATCGGCCATTTCTAAACCTTTGTCTGCAAAGATGCGCCTTGCTTCATTGTTAAGTGAGTGGGTGATGGATTTGATCTCTAATTCCCTGTCTGAAACGTCACTGTTGTTTGGCAAGTTATACAGAAAAGAAACGTTATCCATATAGTCAGAAAATAACTGAGCCCTCTCTAGATCTTGCGCTTGTGTAGAGAGTCGATGAACTTGTTGTCCCGCGAGAAAGAGGAGCAGGACAATGGGTAAAACAACTAAGCTAAATAACTTGTGCTTAACAGATAGGTTATTCCATGAAAGCGATCTGACCACAGTACACACCCATATCCAATTGGTTGATATAAAAGTGTAGGCTAACTATCTCAATTGTTAGAAATGGGGTAGAAAAATTCATACTTGTACGGCGTGAAAACTGTGACTTCTACGAAAAAAGATAGATTATTTAAGTGGATAGGTTTTTTAATCTATCAGTATAGGTCGGTCTTTATGCATAATTATGGTTTATTTGACGTGATGATATTTATAAACAAATTCCTTTTGTTGAGTGAGTAAAATATTTTGTCGAATAAGGCCTGAAAATGGCTGTTTAGATACCAAGGCATGGGTATAATTGCCGGATTTTCTTGTGATTGAGACTGTGTGCAGAACGTACTTGAAATTTTTGTGATTTGAATTTCATAGGGTCACAAGCTCAGGGCGGGGAAATCATTATTATGCAAACGAAAAGTTTTGTACGGCTATTAATAACAATAACTAAATCATGAACGTATCCAGAAGTCTTCAATCGGTCACACTGCGGTATACCGTCCCGATATTCCTCATTGCATTATTCACAAACTTTACTTACTGGGCGTATCAGCAAGTCGGTGAAGCTCAAAACCTCTCCAAATATCACGTCAAATCGGCAGAAATTAATCTCGGTACGATCATTGGTGGCTACCGTGATTTATTGCGAGCAATGAGTTCCGACCAACATTTCACTGAACCCGATATCTCCTTACATGAGCGTGCACAGAGAGCAATGCCTTATAAACAAGCGTTTGATCTTGCGGGCATTGGTTTCAGTGATGGTGTAGGAAACATGGTGAGTACTCATAATGACAAAGTCCACTCTATTGCTCACCGAAAGTACTTCCATCAGGTTATTCGCACCAAAAAAACAGTCATGACCAATGTCCTCACCGATGTGTCTAACGGGCAAACGGTGTATGTATTGTGTCGCCCAATGTTTGATGAGGGTGGCGATTTACAAGGTACGATATCTGCGTCCATTCATTTCTCTGAGATTCAAAAAGCACTGGATACAGAGGGAGAGAGTGACATTTACAGCGTGCTATTAGATGAAGATCTTAACATCATCAGCCACTCTCAAGACGAGCATTACATTGGTGTCAACTTGTTCAACTACGGTTATGAAAAACTGTTTGACCGTGAAGAGAATTTAAAAGCACTAACGGGCTCCGAGAGAGGTGGCTTCTTTACTTACAGTTATCCTCTGGATTTATCATACGTTGAATTTACTAGGGTAGAAGGTACGCCTTGGATTTTGCTTTCCAAAGCGAAATTTAGCGCGTTACTTGGCGAAGGTACATTGATGTTTGGTGTAAACGTGTTGTTGATTATCGCTATCTACATCGTGATCGCACGTTTAATGGGTAAGCAAGTGGTGGGTCTAACGCAGCCGCTTGACCGATTCTTGGAAGAGAGTAAGGTCGTGTTTAATGACGCTTCTATGGAATTAAAAGAGCATTTCGAGCAAGTTATTCAAGCCAGTCGCAATGGTGTCTTTTGTTCACGTAGTGGATTGCTAACACGCGAATACTTCTTGCGAGGTGCAGAGAAATCACTAGCTCTTGGCAACACGCCAAGAGCCTGTATTTTCTTTGATATGGATAACCTCAAATATATCAACGATACCTACGGTCACCTCGCGGGTGATAAAGTCCTCGCATTATTTGTGGCGGTATTGAGAGAGAGCTTTGGCCATAAGCGTGACATTGTAGGTCGATTTGGCGGCGACGAATTTGTGGTATTGACGAAAGAGTTTAGAAACAAGCGGGATCTGGAACTCAAGCTAGATAGATTTCTTGAAAAGCTACAGAGCACCGCTGACCGTTTAGGTCTCGATATCAACTTAACCGCATCCATTGGTGTTGTCATGACAGATAATGCAGGAAGAGACATCGAGACCTTATTGCACTGTTCTGATATGGCAGTGTATCGAGCCAAGCAATTAGGCAAAGGGCGATATGCGTTTTATCACGCTTCGATGATAGAAGTACCGATATTCAATGAGTGAAGAGGGAGGCGAGAAGCCTCCCTTTTTAATGCGCTTTGCTTTTGGATGTGAGTTAAATAGAAACCGCTTGAGGCTGTTTTCTCAGGACATAAATGTCATGCTCGCGCAACAGGTAGAGAGCGAAACACGCCGCAAGCATTGGCCATGCCGCGAAGAATAGTAGGTTGTTGAATGGATCTAGGTACTTCGCGAACGAAGAGAACGTCGAGCCGGCGTGCAATACCAGAATCGCAAGGTAAGTTAGGTTCTTCCAAAGCCCAGCCAGAAAGACTCCGATGAAAACTAACTGGGCAATACCCAGCGCGACAGAAAAGCCACTCGAAATATCTAAGCCATAGAAGCCAGAAAATACTTTCATAGCATGTTCGGGCACCAGCACTTTATCCAGCGCCCACATGATAAACACCAGTGCGATACTGAGTCGCAATGCCAGTAAAGCTATTCCTAACTGCTGTTGAACTTTCGGGTGAAGCGTTTGTTTCATTTTCATTCCTTCAATAAATAGTGGGAGACCCTAATTGCAGACCGCCTTAGCGAAGCTCTGATTACAATGCGATCGGTAAATATTTGAGTCTCGTCCCCATTTTGTTTTCCCCGTGCAACCCATAAATGGTTGGAATATGAGCCTATCAGCAAAAATGAAGTATTCAGTAGCACCAAGTAGATGTGGGTAATAAAAGATGTCACTCTCTCTTTTAAGCAAGACGTTGCGTATTAAAGTCAGGCAAGGAACGTGAGATGAATAAAGTGGATTGGCATAAAGACCAGATAGAAGACAACACGTTAGTGACTTCCTCTTATAAGAGTACTCAGAATGTACGTCGCTACTTCAAAGCGAAGTGTGGAGATAATTTCGCGTTTGATCGCGGCTTCATGCAATGGATGAACCAAGCAGAGGGCATAACCATGGGGGAAGCCGCACAAGAATGGTTACGCAGACAGGAAGCAAAGTAATTTATGGATAGCTATCAATACCGTTTAAACAACGATTTCTTTAATTCATTATGGACAAAAGCGGCAGGTGAGATCTACCCCTCGAACTTGCAGCCTTACAGCAGTTGTACTGTCGAGTTACTCGAGCAAATTCAAGGAAAACTCATTAACAAAAAACCTAAGGTTGTATTGGATTTAGGTTGTGGAGCTGGTGGCTTTAGTCGCTGGCTTAACCAAGCGTTAGATTGCGACGTGTTAGGCGTAGATCGTTCTGAATTCGCAATTGAGTACGCTAAGCACCATACACAGGAGGGCTCAAGCGTCGAGTTTTCTGTCGTGGAATTTGAAAATTTATCCCGCCTTTACAATAGGTTTGACTGTGTTGTCAGCATCGACGCTTTACCATTTGCAAAAGACGAAGACCAATTGCTGTTAGATGTTCATCGCTTACTAAATATGGATGGCCAACTGATTTTCACAACACGGGAGCCACTAGAGGGCTCGCCTAAATCGAAAAAGCTGGGCTGTGCATGGCGTTCGGCTCTAGAAAGAAACGGATTTGAATTAGTTGAAGCGATTGAGAGAAAGGGTGTTTCTGAATTTTGGCATGCCATTTATCAAGAATGGGTGAGTAATGAAGTTCAATTAAGGGAAGTATTGCCTAGCGAAGTTGTCGACGGCTTGATGTTGGAAGTTGAACAAGTTGGCTCTCGTTTGTTTGACGGGCGACCTTGGTGGTTGATTCACGCCAAACGTATCACCAAGGAAGTGTAGAAAGAAGAAAAATGAATATTGTAGAAACGTTATCTGAACAGTTGAGTGAGATTGGATACCCCAACGAGCGAGTTCGGACAGGTTTGGTTAGAAGCTTGTCCTCCAAGAGCTTCCGTCAATTGGATAGCAAACAGCCAGACTTAGTTTTCGAACAATGTGAGAGATTATTAGCTGAGCGCGATTGGGCTTTGAGTGTGATTGCGTTTGATTGGGCCTACAGAATGAGAAAGCATTATGATGAGGTGACGTATGCTCGGTTTGAGTCTTGGCTTTATCAGTACATTACCGACTGGAATGATTGTGATGATTTCTGCACCCACGCTTTCGGTGCGCTCATTGCTCAAGATAACCAGTTGTTTCAGCGAACACTCAGTTGGTGTAAGAGTGACAACTTTGCCGTCAGGCGTGCCGCAGCAGTTGTACTTATTTATCCGATAAATAAAGGTCTGCATGGAGGCACTGAGCCTTTTCAAATAGTGGACTTATTGTTAGAAGATGACCATTACTTGGTGCAAAAGGGCTATGGCTGGATGCTCAAAGTATTGGCACAAAAAGAACCGGAACGTGTGATAGATTATTTGAAATGCAGCCACAGCAGAATGCCGAGAACGGCGTTTCGATATGCGATAGAAAAACTGGATAAGCAAACTCAGCGAGAGTTGATGGCCTTGTAGTTTGCCTCTTCGGCATTTCGCCAAAGCAAACAGAGTGATACGAAAAAGCCGACAGAATCGAATTCTGTCGGCTTTTATCGTCTTACGGGTTACTTAACAGACAAATACTCAAATGGAGATTTCTCTGGCTTAGGTAAGCCCATTGCTGCTACCGCGTTGAAACCGGCAGGCGTTAAACCACCGGAGTAATCAACAGTGCCATTTGGTAGGTTGGATTTGGTTTCTGATGGGTTCCACATGCGGAAGTAATCTGTCAGATCGTATCCGGTCAGGTATGAGGTACATGCCATCATGAGATCCCCTTGGCTTAACTGGCTGCTTTGTGTTGAACAGTAGTTAATGCCTTGGTCGCCAATGCTGTCACCACGCGCTTTACGGTGCGCGAGTTTGAAGAAGTTCCAGCCCTGATCTTCGCCAAAGATGCTTGGTTTCTCTGCTTGGTTCGAATACCAGTCATCAATGTTGAAATGATCTTCTGCCCACAGTTTTAACTGACCGAACATGGCTAAACGCATGCCAACATCCGCTTCACTCCATGGATGACCTTCAAAACGATCAAGCCATAGCGGCGATTTAGATAGGTCGCTTGCGATGCGGTCCATATACGGTTTCTCTTCACGCTGCTCTTGCATGTAAAGGGCAAGAATGTTGTTAGTAACCTCAGTCGAACCTGCCATCATAAACGGCGCTGAAGCAAGGTTGTGGCCAACTTCATGCCATAACAACCAGTCATTGGTTGGGTTCGTTGGCACCACTGTCCATGTCGGCCAGTAGCTGTTGCTTTGTACTGGGTAGCCTGAGTGCGCCGCACCAATCGAGATTTGCACGTCATTCACAAAGCGGTGACGGTTGGCGAGTAGGGCATCATAAGTAAATCGACGATGTTGACCTTGTTCAATAACCTGGTCACGTCCGTAAAAATCACTGGCATGATTCGCGAATGCATTCAGTTCATCGACAAACTTAGGTACGTCTGTATCCAGCACGTTATTCGTTGGCGTGGTGTAGATGAAATGACCGGAGTCGATTTCTGCCAGTGGTACGTCTGTGTTGATTGGGTTTAGCCAAGAGCCGTTTTTCCACCAAGATGCACGAAGCACGCCAGTGAAGTTAAACGTCACAACGTCACGAGAATCCACCTCTAACGGTTGAATGTAAATCAAACCACCGTAAGGTACTTTGAAGCTCAAAGAGGAACCGTCATATTGGAAGGTCTTTTGCACGCGTGGCGGGCGTTTCAAACTCAGCTCGTGGTTTGCACGGCCCGTTAGATCATCAACCAAAGCAACGTTGATAGATGCTTTCACGCCCCCTGAAATGGTGACTTCTTGCAGTTGCGGCGCCCACAGGCCCGTCGATTGCATACTGCCTGCTGTACCTATCACGGTTTTGTTGTCAGTATGAATCGCAATGTTCGCTGCACTGCCTGATTGGCTTGGTCGACCTGGGTAGCTCGTCGTGTCGACACTGATATCCAAATCCCAATAAGAGCGACCCAGCATCATGCGGGTTAACGGCTTTTCCATCCAGTTCAGAGGGTAAGACGGGTTCAGCTCGCCTGATTCGGTAATCATTGACCATTTAGCAAGTTGCTCTTGCGTCTCTTGACCACAAACATTGCCACCTTGGTGTGCATTGTCGGTGTAGCAGTTCAGTATTTCGACCGCACGTTCGAAGCCAAGCTCATCTTGTGCGTTTGGATTGAATTCGTATTGCTCGTCATTCCAAAGCCAAACGGATAGGTTATCGTAGGTTGATGTCAGCTCGGCTTGTGATAAGCGCTCTCCAATTTCCCCTTTACTGCGGTAGTAAAGCTCGTGAGAAAGCAGGCGATCAATATTTGCACCTAAGTTCGCTGCCTTTACCATGCTATCCACGACTTCTGGGCTCATTTCGTAACGGGTAAAGTCTGGGCGATGGTGGTTACCGCGGCTTGGAATGCCATGACCTTCGCGCACTTCAATACAGTTTACTTCGTATTGGTAATCGTCTTTACAAACCGGAACGCCAGGAAACTCGCGTTGAAGCTCTGCGACGGCTGCTTGCTTCTCTTGTTCTGACTTCACCATGTGGAAGGCATAACGTTGATGCTCTTGTCCATCAATTGAGACTTTGTACAACGGAATTTCTAGCGTTGGCATGTCGATATTGCCCGGCCATGTCACTGTACCGTTGTCGTTAATCTCAATCTTAGTCGTGTCTGCATAACGCTCATAAACCACGAGATCGTGCTCTGCGACAGTATGCAGGTTAGGTACGTTCGGGCCAGATGTGCTGTGGCACCAATAGCTATCAGTACACAGAGATTGGAATGTCTTCGCAACGTTCGCACCACCAACAGAAACCCCAGCGGCATCAGCTAAACGAGCAATCGGTTCTGGGTTGCTCTCTTCTAACGCGTCAAAGAAGATGATGTTGCCGCCGTTGTTTACGTATTCGATCAGAGCAGTAACGTCATCAGCATCTAGCTTAGGTTGGTTGATGTCAGAGACGACGGATTTTGTCGCGTAGCCATCGGTTTTGATTTCGTAAGACTGAAGCAAAAGCAGTGGTGTAGATGTTGGATCTAATGAATCAAACTGGCCGCTGCTTAATACGTCCATTTCACCCAATTTATAGCTTGGGTTGACAAAGAAATCGTAGATTTGACCTTCTTTACGATCCCAACGGAATGCGTGACCTTTATTGATGTTGGTGGCAATCGCGACAGAGTTTTGCGTCGCATTAGGAACTAACCAATCAATCAAGTTGCCGAACATGACCTGCATGCTGCCGTTGTCAGTACGGGTATCCGCATCTTGGGCTTCTTGGTTGTGAGGCGTGCTGTAACGACATTGTTGTACTGCGCTATCGATACCTAAATCTGTACCTGCCCAGTAGTTTTCTGGACAAGAGAAGATCGAGGTGTACATTGCGTTACCCAAGAAAACGACTTTACCCGAGCCAATCATACCTGCCGTCATGGTTGGTAGATTAAAGGTCGCGGTTTGTTTGGAAATCACTTCTGGGCGCTGCATTACGACCGTTGAGTTCTCATCAATGGTTGTAGCATCCACGATGTATGCTTTTTGATCTTTGCCGGATCCACGTGTCCACGCAGCTTCTTCACCAAATCCAAGCCAGTAACTGTTGTCGTTACGTGGCATAAGAACAGGGAAGGCTTCATTCGTCAGGTTGAAGTTACGCATCGCACGTGTGTAACCAGAGCCGCCCCAACCATGGTTATCATGGAAGATGTGGACGCTATCCACGCCAGCATAAATCTGGTGCAGAGACTGCGTGACATAATTGCTACCAGAAGCACGAACTGTGCGTAGCATCGGTGCAGCAAAGCCCGACCATTGAGGCGTTTGTTTTAGTTGACCATCAATGATTTGTGTTAAACCCTGGCTGAATTGCGCTTCGAACTCATTTGGTGTGGTGAAGTTCGTGCCTTCAATTTTTGCACCGTTTGGTAGGCTCAGATTGATCAGCTCGTTAATAACGTTCGGATATTGAGCAAACACCTGACGAACGGTATCGCTGATTTCAATATGGTTGCCAGAAGACACACCATAGCGATGAACGAACGCATCAAGGTTCTGTTTCACCAATGGGTTGTCGCTTAAATCTGCAAGTTGGTAATTGACCTTATTGCCTTTCACTTGGCCTAGAGTAAAGGTGTCGATACCAAAGATCAGGTTCTCACCCCAAAGGTATTCAAATTCACCGTTGGCATCCGTGATTCCGCGTGCGGATTGGCTAAAGAACTCGACGCCAGCAAGCGTATTTCCTTGCGAGTCGGTCAAACGGCTTTTGGTCAACGGTTTGTTGGCTGCACTTGGTTTGTATTCGTAAGTCGCCTCTGCATTAGCAGATACGAACGAGCCTGTTAAGTTGTTGCTAGCGCCCGGAGTGACTTCTGGTTGAAGTTCTGGGTCAACGTGCGCGCTTGGTTGTTCACCTTCATTTGCGACACTTGGATTGAGGAACTCATCAATCGCAGCTTGATCGTCACTTTCGTATAAGTCTTGGATGTCATAACTGTTGATTTCATCCAAACACACTTGTGCGTCCTGAGTAGGGCACGTGTCGATCTTGTTTAACAGCTTGTTGGCGTTGTTTGCGTGTTGGCCGAGTACGTCTTTTAGGTCATAGGCTTGCGTTAATTCAGCTGGCTGTGAACCCATACGAGTTTGCTCAGGGATCTGGTAACTGAACTTACCTAAAGCCACACCACCAAATTGACAATCAAACTGGCCTTCTGAAGCAGCGTAGGTGAAGTAGCCAGACTCACTGATGTCTTGGCCATCACACTGAATATCACCAGTGATCTGTTTACCGTTAATGAACAGCTTACCTTGGTAGGTAGTCACGCCAATATCTGGTTGATCAGGCGGTAAATCTGGTTCGACCGTTGGAGGCGTGGTGCTTGTTGAGTGTTTGTTTTCATCGCCTCCGCAGCCAAACAGCAGCGAAGCGACAAGGATTGAAAGAAGACTTCTTTTCAAAGACTAAACCCTTATGAAATGCCATCGTCGTCTGGATGGCGAGTTGGTTGAGATTAACTTTATCTAAAAGCTCAAAAATATTAAGTTTTGATTTATAAGTGCCTAACTTTTAGTGACTTTTTAGGGCTCAATAAATGCGCGCGCATTCTAGTTTCAAATGCGGCAGGAGGGAACAAAAATTAATGGCGCATCGCGATTATTTACGCAAATGGGAGCAGGATTCCGAGAATGGCAAAACCTTGTGGTTGCTTTCGCTTTCTTTTCTATAAAAATAGCGTACAGTTTGCTGGTTTTTCACTAAAATCACACCATTATGCCCAACGCAAAACTTATCCTAATTCGTGGCTTACCGGGCTCTGGTAAGACGACGCTTGCCAAGAAGTTGTCCAAGCAGCTCAAAGCAAAACATTTTGAAGCTGACATGTACTTTGAGAATGAAAGTGGTGAATACGTATTTGATGGTACAAAGCTGACTGATGCCCATGAATGGTGTTTTCAACAAACGCGCAAGTGGTTAGGTAAGGGAAACACAGTGATTGTTAGTAACACGTTTGTACGTCACTGGGAGATGAAGCGTTATCTTCAGTATTGCGAGAAAAAGGGCATTGAAGTGGAAATAAAGGTGTGTCGCGAAGAATATCAAAGTATTCATGATGTGCCACTGGCGACGATTGAAAATATGCGTCGGCAGTGGCAAGAGTAACGTTTCACCTATGTCTTCCTTTTTGACTTCCGTTCTATCTCGCTAACCTTACTGTCCTCGACCATTGATCATGACGACGAGCGTTTTGCTCATGATCGAAATATCCATCGAAATCCAAGAATTAAAAGAACTTAGACTTAATGCATAGCTGTGGTCGAAGCCCACTTTGCGGCGAACGTCCTCAATAGACGAGTCATAACCTTGGTTGACTTGCGCTAGGCCAGTGATACCCGGTAATACGCCGTAGGTACGTTCAACAAAATAAGGAATTTCATCTTCTAGTTTTTGATAGAAAGCAGGTCGCTCTGGGCGAGGGCCAATCAGAGACATTTCCCCTTTAAGAACATTGAACAATTGCGGTAGTTCATCCAGACGCGTCTTGCGTAGGAATCGGCCAACAGGGGTTATTCGAGGGTCATTTTCGCTGGCCCACACCGCTCCTGAGCACTGTTCAGCATCGATGTACATGGTGCGAAACTTCATAATTTCGAACAAGTCCATTTTCTCTGGTGTGCAGCGACCAACACGAAGTTGACGATAAATGACTGGGCCTTTTGAATTGACCACAATAACAAGTGCAATCATAGGCATTATTGGCATCGTCGCCAGCAAGATGAGTAGTGAGATAACGACGTCGAAAGCGCGTTTTGCTAAATGAATATTTGAGTCGTAGCGTGAGATTTTCATTGTGTTTTCCTTAATGATTAACGCGCTTCCAGCGACCATTTCCCATACCAAGTAGGTAACTCAGTCCGCCTGCAAAGTTTGCTATGTGTCCAACCACCATGTAGTTGATCAACTTGAACGGCTTAAACAAATTGAATGCTGGTATTAAGTAAGTGATAAACGCCACTAAGTAGACGACTAACTGTCCGGCTAACAGAAGTTGGAAAGTGGGGTGCTCAATGAGCAAAATAGAACTCGTCAGGCACATAATCATTAAGTAAGGGGTCGCGAGTCGCAAAACCTTTCCTGACAAAAACGCAAATGCGGTCCCACGGTAACGAGGTAGTAGCAACCTTTTCAGCTTCAAGAACTGCTGCATATTGCCTGCGGAGATACGTAGGCGACGTTTGAAGTCAGAATCATCGGAGCTCTCTTCTAACTCAATCGCGAGCATCTTTGGTTCATAGACAGAGGCATAGCCCTGAAGCACGATACGCATTGGTAAGATAAAGTCATCGTTGATTACCTCTGGCTCTAAAGGTGTGAATAGGTCAGTTCTAAATGTGTAAAACGCGCCGTGAGAACCGATGGTCGAGCCGATCAATGACTCTTTGAGTTTCACTTTAGATTGATAACGCCAGTAAGCTGCTTCACCTTGATTTTGGGTAGACATAATTTGGTAAGTGGCATTGACCACACCAACGTTCTCGTTTTGATAGTGCTGGCTGGCAAGCAAGAGCGAATCGCAAGATACAAGAGCAGAAACATCACTCAGAGCAGTGATCTCAGAAGTAACATTTTCCATCTCAGTGTTGATCAAGTTCACTTTACCGCGGTTGTTTTTATGGTCGTGCACGATGAACAAGGTATCTGCGCAAATCGCTTCTTGGATGGTGTCTTGTGCGATCTCTGCGGTGTTATCGGAACAACCATCACAGGCGACGATGATGGTCAGCTTATCTCTGGGGTAGTCTAAGCTCGAGAGGTTACGAATCTTTTCTGCAATCCATTGCTCTTCATTGTATGCTGGGACGATCACCGTCATCGTAGGAAGTGTACAATCGGCTTTCGAAGCTTTATAACAACGTTCTTTCCCCATGTTTTTTGACGTTTGACGTTGCTTGCGACGAGCGGATAGCCAATTCAAAACCAACGGGTAACCGACGTGATGATAGATGATCAGTAGCGCAGACAAAACGAAGCCGATTGTCCAAAGTAGATCGATCATAAGTTCTCTCCTTGAGCCAGAGCTGCATAGCGATTAACCATAGTTCTAATGTCAAAGTGTTTGAGAATGTGCTCCCTAGGAGAGCGAGGTGGTGACGCGAGTTGTTGCGATAGGGCGTTGGTCAACATTGGCACTTTGTTTGGTTCTACGAGTGTTCCTGTGTGAGGAGAAAGGGTTTCTCTAACCGCACCAACATCACTGGCTATACAAGGCACGCCACACGCCTGCGCTTCAAGTGTGGAAAGAGGAAAGCCCTCTTGAAGTGACGGCAAGCAAAAGAGGTTGAGGCTTTGGTAGAAACGCGGCATATCATCGACCAAGCCAAGAAAAGTCACTCTGTCTCGGATGCCCAAGTACTGTGCTTGCGCTTCAAGCAACGATTTTTGGCTTCCGCAACCTGCAATTGCAAGGTGGGTATCTTTGGGGAGATGGGAAAAAGCTTTGATAAGTATTTCTTGGCCTTTTACTGCTTCTAAGCGCCCAGCTGTGCCGATGATAACTTTGTCTTTGGGTAGAGAGAAAAATACTCGAGCGGCATTTCTATCGCCATCAGTAAACTTGTTACAATCTATGCCATTGTGGATGGTGTTTACATTGCGATAGCCCAATTTATTGATGATTTGTTTTGCAACAAAGTCGGCATCGGCTGCCACTTGTGGCTTAAGCGCATTCAACAGAATTGACTGTAATCGTGCTGCTTTTTTATTGTTTAAGTGCCAGGCATCGTGTTCCGTATGGATTAAGGTTTTCACACCATTAAGCCGTGCGGCGATACCGCCGTATAAAAGCGGGCCAATGTGATGTGTGTGAACAACATTCGCATTTAATGCCTTCAACTTGGCGCTCAAAGCTCGAATCGTAGTGAGATTGAAACCAGCAGGCTTGTTCAAAAAGTACAGTCGAGCTTCGAAGCTCTCTAGTTTCTCCCAATGGTTTAGTGCTGTTGTTTTACTTCCTTCCAAGCTGATAACAAAAACTGAATCTTCGGGTTTCGCAAAGCGAAGCATCTCCAATACCAACGTTTCTAAGCCTCCGGGAGCTAGGTGTTGAACGACGTGAACAATCACGTTGCCGTGTAATGGTGATTCTTGTGTACCTGAGTTTTCCATTCCTGAGCCCTCGACGTATCGCTATCGCTTAAACGTTGCAGGGGGCATGCCAGAATTTAAGTATCGACTAAACAATGGCTTATATTTAATTGTTATAAAGGTTCAAATTGGAAAATCGATATTCCTAATTTGAGATTCAAAATTGATAGAGGTGAGTTTGAGGTGAAAATGCTCAAAGAACACTCTGAAGAGAGTGTCCTAGGGTTAGTCAAAAAACAAGGTCAGAATATGACTTTAGGGATGGTGGTGATGACAGGAGCGCCAAGGTGTTTTTCCAATGCTTTGCGAGAGCGAATAGAGTTATCTGCCAGTTCTGCAATGGTGGCAAGGCCAATGCCTAAACCTGCCCCCCCAATTAATCCAAGAAGAACAAAGATAATAGCAGGTAAGTTAGCTGGCAAGGTTGGCGTGTAAGGCTCATCGATAACTTTCACGCGTTTGTTTTCTTCAAAAACACCTAAAGATCCTGTCAATTGCGCCATCTCGTAACGTTCAACCAGATCATCATAAAGTTCACGCTTTACAGCGACATCACGAGCAAGTCGATTGATTTCTGTTGCTGTGCTACCAAAGCGATTGGCGTCGCTTTCCAGCTCTTGGATCATGTTTCTTAGACTAACCGTTTCTTCTTCCAAAGATTCGTAACGGCCGCGCATGATTTGCAGTTGGTGGAGTTGAGATACAAGCAGCGGTTGAGCATCACCAATCGTGCTTATGGTCGCTGTACTTGCAATATCCCAAAGTTGGTCACTGTTCATTTCCGGCTGTTTTGAGTTGAGTAGCACTGAGCGCTCCTGTTCCAGACGGTTCAACTCACGTAGCTTACCTTGCACTAAACTGTGTGCTTCTGTGTATCGTGCACGCAATAGAGTGAGCTCACTTCGAATCTCGATAATTTGCTCTTCAATCTTACCAATCACCGGATTGGTCTTTGAAAGTTGCTGGTCTAAACTACCAAGGCTACGCTTGACACCCGCTAACTCGGCTTCCTTCTCTGCCAACGTTTGTTTTAAGCTGGCGAGACGCGTCAAGCTCTGTGCTTGCATCGCTGGTGTTGCATGAGAATACGCGTTTTTGTATTCAGCAAAAGCTTGTTCCGCTTTGTCCAATTCTTCACGGCGTTTATCAATGTGAATAGTCAAGAAGTGGCTAGAATCCTTTATTGATGAGCGCTCTGGCGCTAAGAGCTGTTCGACAAAGTGATTGCTGACAGAGCCTAACACCGCTTCCATCCCTTCTGATTGGCTGCTCGTGAGTTGGATTTGAATGAAGTCCTTACCGAGTTGTTGAACCGTTAAGCGATTGGCAAGGTCTTTTATGATGAACTCTTGTTCGTTCGCGTCCATAGTATCGTCGATCAAGCCTTGCTCTTTTGCAACGGAATACAGCACATGGCGGCTTTTAAGTAGGGTACTCAAAGCACTCAAGCGGTCTTTCAACATGGTTGAAACGGCAAGGTCTTCAAGGAATGGGTTCATTTTGGCCGTTTCTTGGATCAGCATGCTGGTGTGAGCCACATACTTAGTCGGCACTGCTTTGCTGATAAGAAAGCCCAAAATAGGTAGCACTATCATAGGGATGACGAGCAGGTAACGGCGTCGCCATGCCCCGTGCAGTAAAAGAGTGAGGTTGTCCCTTAAATCGCTCATAACGCCCTCACTAATCGCTCAATTTGGCGCGCTCTTGATTCCCAGCTTTGTTGTTGAATGAGCGAGAGTGATCCTTCGGGTGGTGGAAGAAGGTGATTCAAGCTCGCACACACATCTTCAACATCCGTCACGACATGCAGCATGTGTTGGTATGGCTTAAGGGCGGGGAAAGGCGTACTGATCACAGGAGTGCCAGTCGCAAGGTATTCCAGTAGTTTGAGTGGATTACAAGCTTGAATTTGGGCGTTATCTACAAAAGGTAACCAGCTTGCATCCCAATGCTGGGAATAACGTGGTAAGTCATGATGAGCTCTCGCCCCTAGGTAATGAACATTGCTTCGTTGTGGTAAAGGGTTGTGAGGAAGCTCATTAGGGCCAATGAACACCAAATCCCAATCTTGCGCTTGCTTTGCCACTTGCTCAACCAATTGATAATCTAACCACTCCGACAAGCTGCCGTAAAAGCCGAGCACTTTTCGGCCGTTATTAGGCATGTCTTCTGCTTTGTCTACCGATTTTGAGAATAGTCTGAAATCGACACCATGAGGTATGGTGACGGTTTTTTCGTGAGGAAAGTTAGCCGCCAACCTTTCACTGGCCGCAAGAATAATGTCCGCACAATCAATGAGTTCTGTTTCATGCTCCAATACAGTCTGATGGTCTACTCCTGCCAATGCACCAAAATCATCACCGCAGTAGTAGACAATGCCTTTCGCACTCATTTCTTTACAAATATCCACGGCAGTCGGAAGTGACGTCCAGAAAACGGTGTTTTGAAAGCCAAGCTCATGGAGTTTTTTGTTTAGTTGGCATTTCATCATTTGAGTTGCAACTTTACGTGCCCATGCCGAGCGGGGAGCGGGGATGGTAAGCAAGGTTATGGTGTGAATATCTGAGTCATCGTGGTGACTAAACGCGGTTTGTGCTTCGTCGTCTTTTTGCTTTACTGAGCCAGACAGTTTGGCAACTAAACGTTTGGCGTCTTTTGTGGTCGGTGTCGGTTGTCGTAGGCCAATAGAATTAACCCAAAGAATACGATGGTTCTTTGCTAAGTGCTTTATCAGATGTTGAGTGGAAGAGGGTAAGCCACCGAAATCTTCTCCAAATACTACGATATCTGTCATCGTTCTCTCCGTGAGCCAATTGTGTTGTTGTAACCCAAGTCGTATCACGATGTATGCCAATGGTTTAAATCTATAAAAACCAATCGGTTATGTTATTTTTGAATTTGAGAATATTCCGCTTTCTCATTTTGACAGTCAGTTTGAACGATGCGATTTATCACTATGTTGAGCGCTGCAAGGATGTAAATTGGCCAAACAAAGCCTTGAGTAAGGAAAGTGCCGGATACGATGGTACCGATAAGGCCGCTTAGTACGGCATTTGCGCCAACAGACAGAGTAATGTCTGACTGTTTAGTTAGAAGCGAGATGGAGCGTAAGGATGTTTTAATCAAAGACACGATTAAAATAATGAAAACAATTAGACCAATAAACCCGGTTTCCGCTAGTACACCAAACCAAGTACTATGGACTGTGTGATTCATGCCGTCCCAATAGGAGCTATAGAAAAAGTAGTTATAGTAGAAATTATCCAACCCTACGCCGGTTAATGGATTGTCGAGTGCCATTTTGAACGCGGCTTCCCATGCGTACAAGCGCCCCATTGCAGAGGCATCAATACCAGCTTCTGCTGCACCGCCAGAGACACGACCATTAATACCAGCAATTATATACAGTGATATTGCCGCCACTACTGCGAGAATAAATACTAATGTTTTGCATTTAATATGTTTGGACGCAAAGTAACCAAAAACAGAAAGGGCACCTAGCAGGCCTCCTCGGCTTTGTGTTTCCAGAATCGACAGAAATAGAATAAGACAAGTCAGTAACGCAAACCCTCTTATCCATATTGATGAGCGTTGCTCTACCAGCTGACTAACCGTAAAGGCGAGAGGGAACATTAACACTAAAGCCAAGTCATTTGGATCGCCAAGCATAGAACCGAATGAACGGCCAATCGACACGCGAGTGCCCTCGACCAGATCGATGCCATTGCTCGCATTATATAGTGCGACTAACCCCACTAATAAGCCTGCAACCATGATGGCTTTAGACATTTGTGCTAGTTGTTTAGGGGTTGTGATGAGCCAAGTAATCGCCAAGGTCATCACGATTATCTTCCAATAGGTATTCTTGAATGCGGTGATTGCGATATCCCGAGATGACGCGAATGCAATGCTGAGAATGACGAGAGCCCAGAAGATAAATAGCCATTTTAATGAAGGATGCCAGTACACAGTAAGCTGACGGCTGATCAATAGGTGAAAAGAGAGCGCTCCTAGCGCACCGATTGAAAGTAGCAGAGGAATTTTAAAGTTATAGATAGCGGGGAAGGCTTCGTGAATCCGAAAGAAGGAAAAGATCACGAACAAGGTGACCAGCCAAAAGGTTTGGTTGAGAACGAACAAGATCGCAAGCGGAGCGAAGCAGATGGCGACGATGAATATTGGATGAGGCACCACTAACCATGCCGCTGCAATAACCGCAGTGATGGTGGTTGCAGCTGCGATTTGTGAGGGTCTCACATCCTTGGTATTCATAACGACACTCTTTTTGCTTCAGCCCTTAGTTTATTTACAAGATTGGTGCGTGTACTCCTGCGGATGAATCTGAATGCGACACCTGCAAACAGTACGCACGTCAAAACGCAAATGGCGATTGCTCCCCCGATGGATTGAGCAGAGTGGAGCAGGAACAGTGCCAGACCAGAGATGATCTGTAACGCGACCATTAAACTGAGTTGGAATGGTAAGTGTATGCATTGCTGCCCAATGATGAACGTCATGACCAGCTTGGCCAATTGTGCATAGTAAAGCGCAATAAATACGCCATAAATACCTAGGGAAGAAAGTACAAAGAGTAACGTTATAGCGATACCTGCAGCGGTAATATTGATGCCTAATAACCAACGCGTTCTGCGTTTGTATAAAATGGCGATATTCAGTAGTTCACTCCATTCTTTAAGCATGGCTATCGGCAAGAGGAAGAGGGTGTAAAGTGCAGCTTGCTGATACGTATCAGGCAAAAAATGATTGATCACAATGAAGGCAAGTGTCGCGGCAAGCACACTCAGTACTGCAATGTAGATTATACCGAGATGGGAAATTCTCACCGCTTCCACACCACGGCTCCGCTTCAAGTAAGCGAAGCGTCGCGGCATCCACCACATGCAAAAAGGTTGAACCAATATACACATGCCAATAGCAAACTTCACCGCGATCGCATAAACACCAAGCGTAGCCAGTGATGCATTAGCACCAATAAACCAACGCTCAGCACCGTTAATACAGAAAGCGACTAGCGCCGACATCATGACCGGAATGCAGTAATGCAGGTGTTGTATCGCCAACGTCAGGTCAGGTATAACGACCTTGTACTTATTGACGATGTGTAACCAGATGAATTGAATCACGGCAGCCAATAAGCCACCGAGCAAGACAGAAATGACGTGAGGATAAATTATCAAAGCAGCAACAATGAACACCACCTGAAGAGCAGTGGTTGTTACCATCACATACAATAATGTTTTGGCTTTGTCATCTTGCATGCGTAGCCAAGCTGTACCGATACCAATGGCGCCTTCCAGAATAATTGTGAGCATCAGCACGATGAACTCTAACTGAGAAAATGGGCTAGGGATCGGCGCGACTAAGATGATAAACAGCAATATCAAACCAATCACTGCAGCAATCGTAATGGACAACGAATAAAGGTGGTTAAGCATGGCCACTTGTTTTTCTTTGTCTTTTTCCACTCCGGCGAAACGATACAACGCTTCATGCATTGCCATGCTTACAAGTAGGGCTGTAACCACGCCGAAAGAAGTGAGTAACTCCAGTTTGCCCATTTGCTCTGGTGCCAAAAATTGCGGAAGTACAGGCAGCATAATGAGGCTAATGCTCTTATTGATCACCAACGCAACGGCAAAAAGTGACATATTCGTCATAGCTTTAAGCATGGTCGTACCATTTAGCTTTGTCACGCTTCTTTACGCTTTGTGGTTCTTTACTAGAAGGGTCTTTGCAAAGCTGTTGAGTGACCGAGAAATAGCAACGTTCAGCGGTATATAGGCTCGCAACATTCAAGGCTTCAAGTCCCATGGTGACTTTCAGCCATGGTGATTCATTCAAAAGAACGATCGCGTTGTGCAGCGACGCTGCATCATTCGGTATGTATTTAATGCAGTTTTTACCGTGTGTTAGCACGCGATCCCAGTAACTGTCATCCTGAGGAATAACAACGCACATGCCAGCAGCTAAGGCTTCTAGTATAGATAGACCAAACGGTTCATTGATGCTGGTTGATACAAACACCCCACACTGTGCGCGAAGCTCATCTAAGTTGTTTGGTGACTCGTGCCATTCGACGTTTGGGTGAGTAAAATCAGGCTCAGAGCAATCCACGCCTGCTATGTTGGGCTTGATATAGCAAATGATTGCATTAAGGTAAGTCGCTTCGTCTTGCTGCATTGCTTCGAGCAGTAAATCAACATTCTTCCATTTCAACAAACTTGCTGCCCAAAACACACGCTTGGAAATTGGATTCGCTTGCTTCGGTGTACGCTGCGAAGAAAGCCCATTCACGAAGGAACTTGCATTTAGCGTTGTCCAGTAGCGCTCTACGGCAGGTCTCGGCACTTTTAGGTAAGCCATAAGCGCATTAATCATTGAATCGCGGGTATTGGCTAGGTAATGAATCGAATGGGCTTTTACCAAGCAATAGCCTGAAGTACGTGAAACGCCGACTGGTCCGTGAACCATTTGAACGATAGGTTTGCGAGAAAGTAAACGAAGCAGGTACAAAGGCATGTCGTTGTTTGGCGAAGATAGACCCATAAACCAATCAAGCTTGGGTAGCTTCAGCGTAACCAAGAAGAGCTGGATTAAGTAGAAACAGTTCATCAACCAATAAGCGATACCATGATGTGACGTGATGGGTGAACATTTGATCTTAAGCACCTGAACGCGAGGATTGGAGCGAAAAGCAGCGGTCCAATGCTCTGGGTGCGTTGTTGCGAGATAGCTAATGACGTCACGCTGGTCGCACTGTTTAATCAATTCAGCGTTGGCAATTTTAGAGCCGCCTTGCATTGGAATTGCGTCAAACATCAAAACACGTTTCATGGCTAGCTCCTTAGTTGATGTTTAACCAGCGCGAAATTGGTTTCATGCAGTGGCTGACAGGCGTGGATGTCAGTTCTTTCTGCGTCAGTTCATCGCGGTAAATGTCTTCAATTGCTTTGACTGAGGCAGAAACCGTCAGATGCTGATTCGCGTGTTGATGCGCATTTTCGGCTAGCTTATTTCGTAGCGGCGCATCTTGAATCATTTGCTGAATTGCATTTAACAGACTTGCCATACCATGATTAGCGAACAATAGAGCACTGTGGTTGTGCTCAAACAATTCCGGGATGCCACCTGTTTTTGGTGCGATGATTGGTAACTTCGCGAGTGCCGCCTCACCAAGAACGAGACCAAATGCCTCTTCGTAAGCTCCACTGATGAAGGCATCTACATTACCTCTCATCCAGTCTCCGGCGTTATGTTGTTCCCCAACAAAATGCACACGCTCCTTCACACCCAAATCAACGGCTAACTGCTTCAGCGAGATACTTTCTTCACCGTCACCAACAATTACCAAGTGTGGATTATGTTGATAGTAGTTGTGCATACGCATGGCTTGGATTAAGCGGTCAAAGCCTTTGCGTTTAATGAGAGATCCAACTGAAATAAAGGTAAATGCTTGGTGCGGAATGCCCAGACGATCTCTGACATCGATAGGTGCATCGTGACTCTCCAATGACACGCCGTTATGAACGACATGGAGATGTTCTTCTGGGTAGCCATCTTTGAGAATCTCGTGACCCACGTCTTTACTCACACAAATCAATTTTGGAGAAAGGTGCAGACCCAGTGAGAAGCGGTCAAGCAAGGTGTAGTGGCAATGAAGTTGCGTTACCAAAGGGATGTGATTCATTCGAGCAGCTAGGCACATCCATTGGCATGGGCCGCCGCTGTTTACGTGGACAAGGTCAATGTTGTGGTTTTCGATCAAGGTTGTGCCTTGTTTGATCAAATCGTTCCAGCCACTGATATCCCATCGTGGCGTGTTCCATCCGCCAACTAGACTGAAATCGGAATACTTTGTCACGATACCTAATGATTGGCACCTCTCGATGAGTGGCGCGCAGTTTGACCAAACGAAAGGCTGGTACTGGTTGCTGTCGATGTTTGAGACAAGGTTTAACAGCACTCTTTCGCTGCCGCGAATCCAATTGTCCCCGTAATGCACATAGAGAATGCGTTTTGGGTTAGTCATATGTGTTACCTCGGTCAGCCAATCTGTTTTAATTAACCATTGCAACCGAAATGCCAAAATATGCTATTGGTTTAAACCTCTGTTTCTGCGTGGGAAGTGGGGAAGAAAGAGAATCTAAGGTGAAGACTTCTCAATTTGAGAATGGATATGCGTCAAGTAGGGTTCGCAATTTGGTAGCGTTCAATAAGAACAGGAATGATGCAGCTAGAGGAGTAATGAGCTTTGATGGTCTCAATTGCGTTATGACGCAGTGAATACTGTTCGCTGTGGCTCATGCCTAACCATTGATTGATTTTGCCGATAAGTGAGACGATGTTGTGAGCGAGGAATCCATTTCTTCCATCTTCGATGAGATCGGGCAGTCGACCAACTTCCAGGCTTATCACGACAATGCCACGAGCCATAGCCTCCAATGCTGCCATTGGTAACCCTTCATAACGGGATGAAATCACGAGGACGCTGATGTTGCTCCAAATAGCATCCATGTCGCTTTGGTATCCGTGAAATATGACATTAGAAGGTGTATTTTCAACCAATGAGCTCTTTTCAGGGCCATCTCCGTAGATAGAAAAGGGGTGGTCGGGAATGTGTCGCGCGACTTCCATAAAACGATCTGCGCCTTTCTCGTGACTCAAGCGGCCTACAAAAGCGATTTCTTTATAGCGGCAGTGGTGGTTGGGAATGGAGACAAAATTATTAAGTAATTCTGATTGAGCAGGGAGCTTGTGTTGTATCGCTTGGCTAACCGCAAAGCAATGATCGGAAAGACGAGCTGAGTGTCGGTCAAGCCAGTCGTACAGCCAGACTCTCCCTTTGGGCGTCTCGCCTGCATGAAAAGTAGAGATAAGGCGGGGGAAGGTACGCGTAAAGAGCTTCGCACCTCTGGCTAGTAACGCTGATTTGTATCCGTGAGTGTGTATAACGCTAGGTTGGTGTTCGGCTATCGCACTGGTCATTTGTTTAATTGGGATATTCTTGGAACGTTCCGATTTTGGACAGAGGTGCCAGAGGTAACTGAAGGGAATGTTGGCATGTTCGAGTTTTCCAACCAGGGGTGTGGGTGGTGAGTATTCTGACACCAACACCACTCTTACATGAACATGCGACGCTTGTAGTCCTTTGCTGAGTTCGATAACGTGACTTTCGATCCCTCCAAACACACCACTATCCAATAGTATCCAGACTTCACCCGCAATGGGGACCTCAAGATTGTTTGAGATTAGCTTCATCCGCTTCCCAAGCTTGTTTTTTGCGATAGACCGTTGAGGGGCTGAGTTCCAACATCACCGCAGCGTTAAGTACGTTTCCATCACAGTAAGCAATTGCGTTTTGAATCGCCTCTCGCTCGACTTTCCACATCGGACGAATGCTGCCGTCTGAATTGAAATAGACTGAAGCCCTTTGTACTCCAGAGATAGTTGGTTGGCTTTCAGGCTCAGAGAAAGAATAGGCGGCGCTTGTTGGCTCTGAGGTTGGGAAGGCTTCATTCTGCACGGAGTAGGTTTGTTCGGTAATGATGCTTGTTTCCTCTGCGCTCTCAGCATTCGCAGGCGATACAGAAGGCGTCTTTTTCGGCTTACGAGTCAGTTGAACAGGCAAGTGCGTTAGCGTTACCTTATCGTCATCATTTAATACAACAATGGTACGAATGATGTTTTGTAGCTGTCGAACATTCCCTGGCCAGTCGTAGCTCTTAATGACATGCTGAACGTCGTTACCGATGTGTTTGAACTTCTTCTTATCTTGTTTGGCATAAGTGAGCAAAAAGTGCTTCGCTAGCATGACAATGTCACTGCCTCTTTCTCTTAGCGGCGGCATGTCGATGGGGACGACATGAACGCGATAATACAAGTCTTCACGAAAACGACCTTCTTCTACCTCTTTCAGAGGGTCTCGGTTGGTTGCACAGATAATACGAACATCGACTTTCATCTCTTTGGTGCCCCCGAGAGGCGTGTAGGTTCCCGTTTGCAGAAAGCGTAATAACTTTTTCTGCATCTCTAGCTCCATTTCACACAGTTCGTCCAAGAATAGTGTGCCACCATGAGCAAGGGTCGCTGCACCTTTACGATCGATGGTAGCGCCAGTGAAAGCCCCCTTTACATGGCCAAATATTTCGCTTTCCATCAAATCACGAGGGATAGCGCCGCAGTTAATTGCAATGAATGGCTTGTCTCTGCGATCACTTTGTCGGTGAACCGCTTCGGCACACACTTCTTTACCTGTACCACTTTCACCAACGATAAATACGCTAGCTGAGGTCGGGGCAACTGCATCAATGGTTTTGTAAACCGCCTGCATTGGAAGACTAGAGCCAATAAATCCGTGATAGTTGTGACGATCGAAAGTCGATTGAATGTTCTCGACGAGATTTTCTAGTTTGGCGCGTTTTAAATGCAAGGCAACGGAGGTTTTCAAACGATCTGCGTTGATGGGCTTTTCTAGGAAATCTTCTGCTCCTTTCTGGATCAGGTTGACGGCTAGATCAACGCTACCATGCGCCGTTGCGATGATGACAGAGGTTGGAATCTCATTCTCATTAATCCAATCAAGAACGTCTTCACCGGACATGTCTGGAAGTTTTAGGTCGAGAATAATAAGTTGTGGTTTGTTGCTCTCAATGAATTGAATCGCCTCACGGCCAGTTTCAACGTGAAAAATGTCGTACGGTTCATCTTTGACGTACTGCTTATAAAGTATGGCTAGTGAAGTAGAGTCCTCTACCAGTAACACCCTTGGTCTCATAATCCTTTCCCAACTTGTATAAATTGTTGTTTTAATCCGTTAAGTCGGCTTGAGATTCATGCAGTGATGATGAATTCAATTTATTACCTCAAGCAAATGGCTTGTTCGCGCTTCTCATTTTGAGAATCTTTATATTTAAGTATTAGCACACACAGTGAGGATTGCTGAAAGTTCTCTATTTTTAGTGGATTAAATTCGTTTTCTTCCTGCTTAGTCTTCAAAACCTTGCTCTTTTCTTTGGTTTAACGCGAGAAATGATAGTTCTGCAAGTTCTGGTAATGATTGGCAGAGCTCAAAAGCGAGATCGGTGTCGCCTTCGACACAATGTTTTTCTATGGTACGAGCGTGTCGTGACAGAGTGCGGTTACCCAGCGCGAGGGCCGAGCTGCCTAACGTATGCACCTCAAACTCTATCATTTCTTTATCTTGGTTGCTTAATGCTTGCTGGATTTTTTCAACGCGCTCTCGGGACTCTTCAATGTAGTGCTCTATCAACGTGGGCATGACCTCTGCACATGTGTCTTTGATCATTTGTTGGAGAATCAACTCGTCGACCAACTCTGCCTCTAATGCTGTGCCTGTTTGAGTATTCATAGTGTGCGCTCCCTATAGGGTAAACAATTCACTGTTTTTGATTTGTTCAGATATTTTTGCTTTGAGCTTTTCTGGCACAAATCGTAGCTTTTTGATCTGGCGAAGGAGCTCGTCTTTGAGGTCAGCGTTGTGTTTCATGTTAAGCACCGCGCCCAAGAGATTGGCATTACTTGTCTCTAATAGTGCTTTGGCTTGATCAATTTGGCTGGTGGTAGTCGAACCATAGCAAGCAACTAATACACATGCATTGCAGACTCCGGCAACTACTTGTGCCGGAATATTGCTTCGGTTCATGCTAAGCAGAGGAGAGGTGTCAATCACCACTCGATCGTATTGTTTTAGCCAAGCCTCGACGGCGTTGCGTAGCATTGTCGGATCTCGGTAAGCAAGCTGTGTACTTGCCAAAGCTGGGACTGTTAATCCTACTAATGTTTGATGATCTCCTTTACGAGCGATCAATTGTCCCACTTCTTCACTGTCTTCATCGAAGGCATGTACCGTACTATAAGCGGGCTTAAATAGGTTCAAGTCTACATACAGGGTTCTATGTCCGGCTAGAATTAAACGTTCCGCCAAGGCGGAAGCGACAGAGGTTACGCCGTCTTCAGATTGGCAAGCAACCACACAAATAGACTTATAACCTTTGAGCTCACTTTGTAGATAGATTTGCTCAATCTCGGCATGTGTTGCGGGAATGGTCATTACAACGCTCCTATCAGTACGATGGTGGTGGTGATTTGCAGCAAATCACGCAAACCAGCACGAGCTTTTTCGGTAAAGCTTTCATCTTTATGCGGAACGTAAATTGTATCGCCAGCTCGTATCACAGGTAGATCGTAGATGTTTGCAGTCTTGCTGAATTCAGCCAAGTTAAAGACTCGAGCCTGACCTTGGCAGCAAGACATGTTAACCACACTGATTTTCTCGACATAAGCGCTGTCACTGGGTCCACCAGCTTCGGCGAGTATGTCGAGAATCGTCATGTTGTCATTAAAAACATAACGACCCGGTGAGTGAACTTCCCCTAATACGCGAACAGTGGACTCTTTCGAACGGTCTAACCAGTTCCTATCTTTTTCTGGGATGTAAATCGTATCGCCTGGGCGAACATCTGGGAGAATGGACTCATCACCCGTTTCAAAATAAAGTGATAGGTTGAGCTTGCTGACTTTGGCGTAGCCCAATCCACGGTGTGTCACTCTAATATTGTGAATGTCAGCATCCTTTGTCGGTCCATCCGCTGCTGAGAGAATGTCAAGGAAGTGCATCTCAGTCGTAAAGCGGTATCGACCTGGTGCATTGATCTGGCCAAAGACGTAGATTGAAGCATCAGAGCTTTGACTCACCCACTGCGATTTGTTGTCGGATGGATCGTCGGGAAGCGCGTGTACACGAACCACAGTACCAGCGGACACCCTTGGCAGTTTAGAATGCGGTGACCCCTGAAGTATGTATTTGTCTAAATCGAATTTGGTGACTTTGCCGTTGTTGGATACTTCCACTTTGCTGGTGTCTGCGCGGCGAGTAGGGCCGCCAACATGAGCGATCAGGTCTATTAAATCCATTTCGTCCGACCATTCGATGCGCCCGGGACGAACAACTTCACCCATCACCGCAACGGCGCGACTCGGCGCGACTTTGAGCCAAGATTTTTCGTTCATATCTGTCTTCTCTGGGACAAATATCGCATCGCCCGGACCTACTGCGGGTACGCGCTGATTCGACAGCCCTTCGGTATGCGAAGTTAGATCGAAACTGATCACGCCACCGTCGGCTTTAATGACGCGGATTTGGCGAGATTCAGCAAAACGTGTCGGACCGCCTGCATTGGCGAGAATGTCCATAAAACTCGCGCCTTTTTTACCTTCATAAGCGCCTGGATGAGCAACTTCACCCATGACATAAACCACGTTTGCACCAGCTTTAATTTCTTCTTCTTGTTTTGGTACAAAAATGGTCGTGCCGGGCAGAACTTCAGGTAGTAAGCTTTGGTCGCCCGAGTCTAAATAGCGCTTAAGATTAAACATGACGGGCGTGTTATTAGTGATCACGCGGATCTGTTCCACACTGGCGTAACGAGTAACACCGCCGGCACGCATGATCACGTCAACGAGCGTCGTATTGGGTTTGTAAGTGAATGAACCGGGTGCATTCACTTCACCAAACACTTTAATGGCACGGGCGGAATCGGCACTGTCACCAGAGTTTGCGAATTTCGCTGCATCGAATTCTTGCTCGATATTCCCAACTAGAGGGGATGCAGGGACGAAAAGCACATCTAAAGATTCTAGAGCTGGTAGTTTGGAATCATCGCCAGTATCGAGAAAAAGTTTATAGTCGAATTCTATGTTCTTGTTACCGCGCTTGACGATGATTTTGTCCAATTGAGCCCCGGCCCGCAGACCTCCTGCTTCATAGAGGAACATTTGAATGTTGGAGCCAGAAGGGAGTGTGTATTCTCCTGGTTTGACCACATAACCTTGCACGGATATGAGTAACTGTTGCTCCTTAACGAAGACACGCACGTTGTCCACATCCCTAAAAGCCGTTTTGAGGTTATCTGTAATCACATTTTGTAGCTGGGCTTCGTTGTAACCAGCTACAAATATCGGCCCAATCTCCGGCAAATTGATTCGGCCACGTTTGTCGACTTGGAAGCCTTTGTTAAGAGAAGCTTCACCGGGTAGGTTGATTTGCACTAAATCACCGACTCTAACCACGTCATCTTCATCAGCCCATGCAGAGCTCATCGTGGTGATGATACACAGCATAATCAGGGAGATGGTTGCTTTGAGGATTCTCATAATGTGCCTCCCATGTCCATGTCTGCGCTGGTGTCAGATTTCGCATTGAGAACTTCAATGCTGACACGGCGATTGGTTAACCGCACTGCGGGTGTTTGTCCGTCGTACAGAGGCAGCGTTTCACCCACGGATTTTGTTTGCACACGGTCAGAGGTAATGCCAAATACGTTTAAATAGCGTTTCACTTGTTCTGCTCGATCTTGCGCTAGCTTTTGATTGTATTCTGGCGTGCCGGTTGCGTCAGCGTGTCCGGTTACAACCAATGAAAGAGAAGGGTGGTCACGTAGGATGTAAGCTGCTTCTGCAAGGTGCCCCATGTATTTAGGGTTAATCTCTGCAGAATCGATGGCGAACTGGTTATCCACGTTCAGTAGATCATAAATGTTGGCGACGATGTTGAGGTCGCTGCGTAGCGCTTCGATGTCTTGCGGTGGCTTACAAGTGGTTTGAGATAGCACGTAGTCCAATTGGAGCTCAAGTTGGTTGAGACGACGACGTTGAATTACGATGTCGTTGGCGGCATCCAATAACAATCCACCTTCAAGTTCACGAGCAATGCGATTTTGTTTCTCAAGTGCTTGAACGACCGCTGCAGGGAAGCACCAACGAGCACCTTCTTGGATCAAAGCATCTAAATGCAACTTGGTTAGTTGCCAGTCGAAACGCAAACCATGTTCAGGGCCAAGAGGTTCGTCTGGCATCACAGGTGAAAACTGATAGTTCTCGATGGAGATGTCTTGGTAATTTTCCGCCATGCCACCCTTGCCATTATCAGGGTAGTCAAATGTCGAGCAACCAAACGTGCCAACTACAAGACTGCACAACACGCTTTGTCGTAAGAGTTTCACCATGCCAACCTCCGTATTAACCGGTTTTTTAGTGACCTTTTGAATTGACCGGAATCGCGTGATTGATACGTAGCAGGCTCATAATTTCCAATGGTTGTCCCGATACGTTTTCGATGATCATACTGCGTTCACGTTCAACTAGGCGCTTATATAAATAAACAATGGCACCAATACCTGAAGAATCAAGAAATTGGACGTGTTGCAGGTTTATTTCTACTTCCTTGTGATGATCACTGTGAATCACTTCATCAATTTGATGCTGTGCTTGACGGCAGCCTTTTGCGTCTAAATCGCCAAAAAACTCAATGGTTAAGGTATTTGGTGCCGTTTCTTGCTTGCGTAATTCCATGCTTCACTCTCCGTTTGAAGATTTCTTGGGTTCAATAGAGCAGAGAGTGTGCCAATTGTGAATGTCTTTAAAAACAGAGGTTTAAACTAATAGCGAGAAGGGTTTCATTTTGAGAATACTTGTGTTCTCAATTTGAGAATCAAATAAACGTAAAAATCCCCCTGTTTTAAAGTGCCAGATCTGTCTGAACTTTATGTATGTTGTTGCATTTAATTGCGAGTTGGAGTTGCGATTGATCGAAGAACGTCAATTGTGGTTAGGCGTTTATGAATAGATGCGGTTCAATAGGTAAGCTTTATTAAAAAGGTTTCCTCATGCCATTAAGAATGACATTGATTGCACTTGCCGTGATTGCGTCCGCACAGCCGCAAGCGGGTCCACATTTACATCCTCCGGTTTCACTCGCGGATTCTTATCGAGACGGAATCGATATTTCCCAATATTGGTACAGCGAGAAGTTGGACGGTATTAGAGCTTATTGGACAGGCCAGCATCTGGTTACTCGTAATGGAAATCGCATATACGCACCGGAATGGTTCATTCGCGTATTGCCCGATTACCCATTGGATGGGGAGTTGTGGGCAGGGCGAGGTAACTTTCATCTTGTGCAACAAACGGTATTGGATAAGACGCCCATTGAAAGCGCTTGGCAGCGTATCGACTTTATGGTGTTTGACATGCCTTATTCGGCAGGAGATTACAGAAAGCGCTACTACAATATTCAGCATTTAGTGCTTGCAATGGATGCACCGCATATTAAGTACGTTGAGCATCGTGCCATTCAAGATGAGAAACATTTGTTTGAACAGTTAGATCACATTTCGCAATCTGATGGCGAAGGAGTGATGCTTAGAAAAGTGTCAAGCCGTTATCAAGCAGGCAGGGGAAGTGATTTACTCAAATTAAAACGTTTTGCAGATGCAGAAGCGACTGTGATAGGGTACAAGCCCGGCACGGGACGGCTACTGGGAATGATGGGAGCGGTGCTAGTTCGATTGACGGACGGGACTGAGTTTTATATAGGCAGTGGCTTTACCGATGATGTGAGGAAATCACCGCCAAAGATTGGCTCGACAATCACGTTTCGATACAACGGATATACCCATAACGGGAAGCCTCGGTTCGCGCGATTCTTACGAGAACGAATTTCTCAATGACAAAGTTTGGTGTGTTGTCTCTTCACTGATTACCAACCGTTACCCCGCAACGTTTGAATAAGCCTTTCCAGAATTGAACGTGCTCTAAAGTCTCTCTGCGAAATTGTTCATGTGCTTCTTCAATACCATAACCCGCACCGTGCGCTGCCATTCTACGCTCAACTAAGTTAATCCCACCCTCTAACTGCTGATAAGTGCCATCAACAAAGGCCATGTAAGGTTGCACTTCTGCAACATAGATGGATTGAAACACATTTCTTAAATACCGAAACTGAGTGGTATCACGGTTAGCACCGCAAATAATTTTGTCTTGGTTTGCTTCGAGCATCTGTGTGGTGTGATTTAACCAGTGAGTCGCATCAATTAATGTGTAATAGAGTCGGCCAATGAGACGCGTTTTTTCTAGCTCTTCTTGGTAGTTCACGATGGTGGTTTCAGGTAGTCGAGAAAGCGTGCGATAAGGGGTTTGGTACATGGCATTCAACACGAAGAAAGCATCCCGTACGTGAGCGACCTGTTCTTTGCTTTCCAAGGGGAGCCACGCGGAGCCAGTAAGTTGTTTGCGCATTGCGTCACTGGTGAGCAGCATGTTGTCGAGGTGTACTGTCAGGTGATGCCATTTCTGATCGTACAATCCGCTGAGCTTTGTGCTTTCTTCATCACTCAATGGGTACTCACTCAAGCAGCCATTCAATGTTCTAAGTAAACTGGTTTGATAATCAAAATCGTAAAAAGCGTCTTGCACTTTCCCGAGCTGCGAGTTTTTTTCCGCAATCAAATTGAACAATCCACATTGACGTAGTTGATAACTTTCTAGTAACCCAAGCGACAGGCGAGGGAGCTCTTGGAACAGCTCCCGTTTATCAGGAATGGTAATCGCAGGTGAAGGTTCAAGCGCAGATTCCGACACGTCTAATACATTCGCCAGGCGTTGGTTGTATTTCTCAAACACTGCTTTCTCCGGGTTGAACCACTCGTTACACCCACTTAGCAAGGTTATTGATAGCGAAAGCGTTGTTGCGATAAGTGAAGTTCTCACAGCATTTCCTTTTTAATCACTCAGATAAGTATACCTTCAGACGGCCGTGAGAGATCAAAAAAGCCAGCGGATGCTGGCTTTAAAATGATGCGTTCAAATCGAGTCACGCTTTAATTTGAATTATTGCTGAGAGAAGTTTAACTGCACTTCTGGCTCTTGGCGATGCATCCAACGCAGGCGGATACCCAATAGGAATGCAGCAGAAGAAAGACCGATGATGAAACCTAGCCAGAAACCCTGTGCACCCATAGGCTCAACAATCCAATCTGTACGGCCAAGCACGTAGCCGATAGGCAAACCAAGCAACCAGTAGGCAATGAAAGTACGGTTGAAGATAGCACGCATATCTTTGTAGCCGCGCAGTGCACCAGCTGCGATAACTTGAACCGCATCTGTACATTGGTAGATTGCAGCGAACAACAATAACACCATCGCAAGTTCAACTACTTCTGGGTTATTAGTGTAGAGCAGGGCAATTTGCTCACGGAACAACACCGTTAGGATAGCGGTCATCATTGCAAGCGCCAGACCGACCATGACGCCCACGCGAGAAGCGACTCGTGCACCGTCTACGTTTTCTTCACCCAAGCGGTGACCTACGCGAATACTTACTGCCGCGCCCACACTCATTGGTAGCATGAACACAAGCGAAGAGAAGTTAATCGCAACTTGGTGCGCGGCAACAATAATTGACCCTAGTGGTGAAACCAAGAGTGCTACCACAGCAAACAGGGTAACTTCAAAGAACAACGCCGCGGCCACAGGAAAGCCCAGTTTGAACAGACGAATTTGCGCTTTAAGTTGAGGTTTGTGGAACTCACCAAATAGATTGATGCTCTTTAGGCGAGCTGAAGTTGTCACGTAAAGTAGTAGTAAGCCAAACATCACCCAGTACACGATGGCTGTTGCAACGCCACAGCCAACACCACCGAGTGCTGGAGCACCGAATTTGCCGTAAACGAAAATCCAGTTAAGTGGAATGTTCAGCATCAAACCAATAAAGCCGATAAACATTGCAGGCTTAGTGAGAGACATACCATCAGTAAAGCTGCGCAAGGTTTGGAACAACAAGAAGGCTGGAACCGCGAAAATAACCGCATGGATATAGCCAATGGTCTTCTCTGTCATTGCTGTTTCGACATCCATTAACTCAAGAATGAATTGGGTCTGGAATAACACTCCGATGATTGGAATGCTGATCAGTAGCGCAAGGACAATGCCTTGTTGGATCTCAAATGGAATCTTAACGCGACGACCTGAGCCATTAAGCTGAGCGACTACCGGCACAAGTGCCATTAATAAGCCCACACCAAATAAAATTGATGGAAGCCAAATACTTGCTGCCACAGAAACCGCTGCCATGTCGGTCGCACTTACGCCACCTGCCATTACGGTATCTACAAAGCCCATCCCCGTTTGCGCGACAGAAGCGATCAACACAGGGGTTGCTAATTTTATAAGACTCGATGCTTCTTCTTTATAGCGATGCACGAAATACTCCAGAGCGGAACAATAGGTTGTAAAAGAAATTATTTGAAAAGATAGGGAGTACTTGAGGACAAAAGATGTGATGAACTGATCTGATGGTTGATTTTAGTCACTATAAGGTGAAAAAATGCCTCGAAGGAACTCCGCGCAGATGATAAACAATTGTATGCTCCGATGCCATACCTACAACATGTGGAATTTTGGTTAATTGGTAGGCGATTGTAAAAATCAGCTGTGGACGTTTGTCTTGGCTATCAATTGCGTATAACAAATAGGTAAAAAGAATGTTTACAGGAATTGTTCAAGGTACGGCTAAAGTCGTTCATATCGACAAGAAAGATCGTTTTCAAACTCACGTTTTGGTGCTTGAAGGAGCATTAAATGAAGGGCTAGAAATTGGCGCATCTGTCGCGCACAACGGATGTTGTCTCACTGTAACCAAAGTCGAAGGGACTCAAATCAGCTTTGACCTAATGCAAGCGACGTTAGCGCTGACCAACCTTGGTGAGTTAGAGGAAGGCGACAGCGTAAATATTGAGCGCGCGGCTAAGTTTGGCGATGAGATTGGTGGTCATAGCATGTCGGGCCACATCAGTTTGATGGCTGAAATCTCGGAAGTGATTGATACACCAAACAACCGTACGATTTGGTTTACGCTACCGCAAGAATCCATGAAGTATGTACTTGCTAAAGGTTATATCGGCCTCGACGGATGTTCACTGACGATTGGTGAAGTTGAAGACAATCGTTTCTCTGTTCATTTAATTCCGGAAACACTAGAAAGAACACTATTTGGTCGTCGCCAAGCCGGAGAAAAGATCAATGTGGAATTCGACCCGCAAACGCAAGCGATTGTTGATACGGTAGAACGTGTATTGGCCGCGAAGCAGCTTTAGATCTCCGAGCAATAGTTGGCTTTGCCTAACCAGGTAAAAGTAACAGAGTAAAAATAACAAAGGAGCACTCGAGGCTCCTTTTCTTATTTCTATTGGGGGGATAAGTTGTTACTCGTAGTTGTCGTCGATGAACAATTCGACTTTCTGCTGCAACTCATCAACTTTCATGTTGAGGTGAATCGCATGACAACAGGCCGGACAGTCATCATAGAACTCTTGGTTACCATTACTTGCATCGAGAGTGATGCCGATTGAGTGCCCGCAGTGGGGACATTTCACATGTCTTTCAGTGTAATTTTGCATACAAAAACTCCTAGTATTGCAGGGCTTTTAATACTTTGTTGTAGAGAAAATACAGCCCTTAGTTACTCGCTTATCTCTTAGAGTTAGAGATACAACGTAAGCCGAGTTACTTTGAATATTAGGTGCTCTTGTTGCTAATTGAGTCGAAATAAGTGCAAAAGTTGACCCCAAACCCAACGTTGGGCTTGGGGTCATTATCTTGGGTGATGTGCGTCGAAGTTTTACACTCAGTAATGATCTTTCCCTTCCAAATCAATAAGAAATTATCTTCTTAATTATCGATTGTGCTTGCTCGAGGTAATGCCCTCCGAACAGGTTACAGTGGTTGAGAACATGGTAAAGATTATAAATGTCTTTCCGTTCTTCATATCCAGCAGGAAGTGGTGCAACTGATTCATATCCTTGATAAAACTCAGGTTGGAAGCCCCCAAATAACTCAGTCATGGCGAGGTCGCACTCACGGTCTCCCCAGTAACAGGATGGGTCATAACAGATAGGGCCAGCAGGTGTTAGCGCCACATTCCCGTTCCATAGGTCACCATGCAACAGAGAAGGTTGCGGGGCGTGATGAGACAAAAGCTGTTTCACGACGTCAATAAAGTCATCGATATCGACCAAAGAAACGCCTTTTTCTTTCAGCAATTGAAGCTGCCAGCCTATACGTTGTTCAGCAAAGAACACACACCATTTTTTATGCCACTGGTTAGGCTGCAGCGTCGAACCAATATAATTATCGGTATCGAAACCAAATTCTTTCTGTTCTCCCGACAAATGGAGACGCGCTAATTGTTCGCCAAATTTAAAGCTGTTATCGGCATCTTCAAGCGGTTTCGTTGGCAGATAATTGAGAATAATAAAGGAGTGCGTCTTGGTTTTACCGACCAAAACAACCTCTGGGACAAATAGAGTAGAGGTTTCGCGTAATAAGTGCAGGCTTTCCGCCTCGACTTCGAAGTTGGCTAAGAAATCCCGATCGTTGAGTTTGACGAAATAGCGCTGCTCTCCGTCATTGATCATATAGCTTTCACTGATGTCCCCACCCGAGAGTTTTACCTTCTCAGTTACTTGATATTCGAACATCAAGGTATCAGAAAGCTGCTGCGATATTGCTTGCCACATACAAAACCTCGCTTATCTATTTGACCAACAATAGTTTAGGATAAACGGCGGAACATTGACGCGGAGTGAAGCAAACTTCGACAATAATTTTTCCGCCTATAGTGAAAAATGTTTATAAGTGTGAATCACGTCGCCTATAACCCTATGATTTATCGGCTTAACATATGGAGCTATAACAGCACAGCTAGTATTATAATTTTTTTGACTTTAGTTCCATTGGTGGCATGAAAATACTAATTTGTGATGATTCGGCAGTCGCACGAAAGTTGATTACCCGCTCCATCGTACAAGATACATCATTACACCTACTTGAGGCCCAAGACGGCCATGAGGCTTTGAAAATCCTAGCGGAACAAAATATTGACGTTTTGTTCCTCGATTTGACCATGCCTGTCATGGATGGGTTCGAAGTACTAGAGTCGTTACCCGTTAGTCAATATCCAACCAAGATTGTCATTATTTCGGGTGATGTCCAACACGAAGCTAAGCAACGATGTTTAGAGCTTGGTGCAATGGATTTTATCGCCAAGCCTCTGGCTGAAGAAGAGATCATTCCTCTCTACGAAAAGCTGGGGTTACATTATGCCTTCAGTGCCTATACTAATGCAGAACCTTTACCTGTTGCTGAGGTCTCTCCCTTATCGAAGTTCCGCGAAGTCGCGAATATCGCTTTGGGTAAAGGTGCCGCGATCATGGCTGACCACTTACGAGAATTCATTCAGCTTCCAGTTCCTCATGTTGGCCCTTTGTCTTATGGTGAACTCCATATGACGCTGGTTGACGTTATTGGAAGAGATGGCTCCGTGGCGGTTGCGCAGCGCTTTGTAGGCGGTGGCATTCATGGTGAAGCGCTGGTCTGCTTACGTGGTAAAGACATTAACCAAATTGGTGAGCGCCTAGGGTATCTGTTGGAATTCACGCCACATAATGAAATCATTCTAAACGTATCGAACCTGCTGGTTTCATCATTCTTAACTTCTTTGGGAAACCAGCTAGATAAGCAGTTTTCCCTGCGCCAACCTGGCATTATTGAAACCATCACACCTTACTGCGAAGAAAAAGAAGAATCTGGCGAACTCTTTACCATTGAATACACCTATATGGCAGAATCACTCGACTTTGAGTGTGAAGTTCTGTTCCTGATAGATAAATCATCCGTAGACATCATCTATGAAATTATGGAGCTAATCTAATGTCCGAAATTACGCTGGACATAGCAGACTTTCACTGGGTCACTCAAATACTGGATACCATGGACTCTGGGCTTATTGTTCTCGATCAAGACTATAAAGTCTGTGTTTGGAACAGCTTTATGCAGTCGTATAGTGGTATTTTGTCCCAGAATATTCTTGGTGAGTGCTTGTTCGATCACTTTGAAGAGCTGCCCAGAACGTGGCTAGAAACCAAGCTTAAGACATCTGCAGATTTAGAAACGCGTTCATTCTCTAGTTGGGAAAACCGACCATACCTTTTTAAGTTCAACAACTTCTCTCCGGTTTCCAACAGCAGTAACCTGATGTTCCAAGATATTGTGATCACACCTCTGCGCTCGTTGTCAGGTGATGTTAGCCACATTGCCATTCAGATTAATGACGTTTCCGAAACGGCGCGTAACCGTATTCATTTGCGAGAGACTAACCAACACCTGTCGGAAATCAGTCGTAAAGACGGCCTCACGGGGTTGTTTAACCGAGCGTATTGGGAGCAGTCGTTGAAAGAGGAGTTCGCTCAACTTAAAGTCATCGAAGGGGCGAGTTCACTGGTTATTTTCGATATCGACCACTTTAAGAAGGTCAACGATACCTACGGACACCACACGGGAGATGAGGTAATTCGTCGTACATCAAGCCTGTTGCGTAAAACAGCGCGTAGTAGTGATATTTGTGGTCGCTTCGGAGGGGAAGAGTTTACGGTATTGCTGCCGCACACCAATCAAGAACAAGCCAATTACTTTGCTGAACGATTGCGAAAGCGAATTGAGCAAGAAATCGTGAAAGTTGAAGAGTTTTTGATTAACTACACGATAAGTATCGGCGTTTGCGAGTATAAATCGTATTTTGAGAGTCATACACAATGGCTAAAGAGTGCCGATGCAGCGTTATATCGCGCTAAAGAAAGTGGAAGAAATCAAACCTGCAATCATGAGGATGCTTAAGCTAATTGGATAAAAACCATGCAGTTAGTGCATCAATGCTTATTAATATGAAATAAGTTAATGAAATTTTCTCGGCATGTCTTACTATTGAAACTAATTCGCTTTCAGCTTCGAAGGCTTGCACAAAACGGAGAAAAACAGTGGTTGTAGAAACCGATGGATATCTCGCTCTAATCGAGCACTTGTCACTCAACTTAGACATTTTCACGTCTGAAATTGGTGACACAGGATCAGAAAGCATTGAAGATGTCGTAACGGACATGGTTGCGTCGAACATCATGGCGATATTCGAACAAAACCCAGAATTGCATTCAAGTGTGCGCTTTAAGTTACTAAAAGAAGCTGATGCGGTAGTGGAAGATTTGGGTGAAGTGCTTGCGGGTGTATGGACGAAGAAAGCGACCAATGAACAGATCGCTTTCCTAGATGAGTACATTGCGTTGGTGAAAAACTTATTTGATACCGCTGTCGCGACTTACGACTGATTTTAATCTTTCGTCATTTCAATCTAAAGGAGAGTTACATGGTAACTCTTCTTACTTGCCAAAATTTCGACGCCCAGTAAGGGTTATCGATTCTAGAAATGATCACGCCTTTTGATGTAGAAGCGTGCATAAACTGTTTATTCCCTAGATAGATACCTACGTGGTAGGTGCTTCTTCTCGTTTTAAAAAATACCAAGTCACCTTGTTGCGCGTCTGACCAACTCATTTCAACGCCTTGCTTCGATTGTTGGCGTGTCGTTCGAGGTAGCGACATTTGGTATGCTTCAACAAATGCTTTTTGCACGAATGCAGAGCAGTCAATGCCGGACTTTTTCGTTCCACCTAATCGATAAGGTGTACCTTCCCATTCATCATAAAAGTCGAACAAACTTTGATTATCTGAGAGGAGCTGAGTTACAGGGAGGGAGTGCTCTACTTGCGTTTCTGGATCTGGGCCAGATGAACAAGCACTAAGTAGCACACTGATTATCAAAGGAAAATAAATACGACGCACATCACCCATCTGTCATCCCTACGACTTAAAACTGAAATATTAACGTCATAACCAATACCTAGTATGGGCAGCAAATCACGTTATTGTCTCACTTATGTGACGAACAAACGGAAAGTTGATTCAAACCCAAGAAAGAACATAAATTAATTATGACGACGCGCAAACGTTTACGCTTTTCTTTTTCACTGATTCAGACTATCAGTGCAACATTTTTAACTATCATCGCACTTGTTATAGCCCTTTCTACCGCAAGTTTCAAAGGAATGGAGCAGGTTGGGGAACAATTTGAAGAGTTGTCTCAAAAAGCGTTACCCATGGCAATGGCAAATGCGACACTCACTCGCAATGTGTTAGAACAGATCAAGCTACTTAACGATGGGATGCAAATTACTGATCCCACTGAACTACCTCTTACCATTTCACAAATTGAGGCGTTAGCAAAGCAGAGTGATGGGCTAATCGAACAAACATCCACTGTGGCAGAACATCTCTCAAGTATGCTGAGAGAAAACCTTGCAGAGCTTCATCAAGTCACCAATTCCATCTTATCGAAACAGTCTGCGGTGATTCAGATGCAAAGCGATATTAACGCCGCAGTGGGTGGCTTTCGCTATGGCTTGAGCTCTATCGGACCGGAGATGAACCGAATTAGTTCGTTCCTGAGTGAGGATAACCCTGAGTCTAGTGACGCAGCGAACCGCTTTATCGCCTCAGCAAGCTCAATGGAGAGTACTTTCTTGCTTATGATGACCCAGACCGAGTTAGAGAAAGCCGAGCAAGAGTATAGGGAAATGCGCAATCGAATTGCTGGTATCAATCTCGCTTTTGATGATTTCAAAGAGTGGCATCCGGAGGTTAATGAGTTTACCAGCTTGATCGCCCCTTATGACATGGTGCAAGCTGGCTTTAACGATGACGGCGTCTTGCGTTTAATACTGACCAAGCTAGAGCAGAGCGAACAGCAGAAAGCGGAGTTTCAACGTGCCTCGCAGCTCGCAAACGAAACCATGTATTTGCTCGACCAAGTATCTGATTCCGCGTCTGATCTTATTGATGATCGTAAGTCCGTAGTTCACAGTACAATTCAAAACGTGAGTTTGACGTCAGTTATATCCGCTGGTGTTATCTCTCTAGTGGTCTTAGTGACGTGGTTTGGTCTAAGAACGTGGATCAACCGGGGCCTCAAGAATATCCTGGGCCGTTTGTCTGCACTGACAGAGCATGATTTCCGAGATAAAGCGCAAGAGGTTGGACCGTTTGAGTTAAAAGAAGTCGCGCGCAAACTGAACCAAGTTATCGACTCAACGCATGATTCTATTTCTACCGTCACGCGTAACTGCGAAACCTTGTACCAGACCGCGGAGATTAGCCATGAAGCGGCAGAGCAAACAAATCAAAGCCTAACTGTGCAAAATTCGGCGCTGGCGAGTATGGTAACGACGGTTACGCAACTAGAGGCTTCGATTCGAGAGATTGCGATGGTGACCAATGCCTCTTCCGAAGTTTCACACTTAGCGACGAAACATACGGTCAAAGGCGTGGGCGTGGTTGAGAAAAATCGCCAGCGTTTGGAGTCGTTAGAGAATTCACTCAATGTAAATGAACAATCGATGTTAGAACTCGATGAGCGCGTCAAACAGATTCGTGAAATGGTGGACATGATCAGCGGCATTGCTGATAACACTAACTTACTTGCATTAAACGCGGCGATCGAGGCCGCTCGGGCAGGAGACCAAGGTCGAGGATTTGCGGTCGTTGCGGATGAAGTTCGTAAGTTAGCCAGAGATACCTCGCAGCAAACGACCAACATTCGCAAAATTATGAATGAGTTAGTTGCGGCGGCAGAACGTTCTCGTAAAGCGGTGAGTGATTCGCGAGAAGAAATGTCATGTGCGTTGCAATCAAGTCAACAAGTGAAATCAGCATTTACCGATATCAATGAAGCGGTACAACTGATTCAGCACCGTGTCGACCAGATCTCTGTTGCGACAGAAGAGCAAGAGCGAGCAACGGCGGATGTGTCGCAAGCCATTACACATATTTCTGACCAAGGTGAACACACCAAACTCCAATTAGAATCCATGGTCGAAAGCTCAGAACAAGTTTCAGACATCGCGGGACATCAACAAGCAATGCTGCACAAATACGAGCTGCATCAGATGAGTTGATCCAGTATTAGGTGAGACCAAACAAACTTCCAATACGACCAAAGGCAGGGCAATCGCTCTGCCTTTTATTTTTCGACTCCAAGAGTGAGTGACCCAAATCGCAAATTGATTAACGGCACAAGAGAAATGTGTTACCAGCATTTGTTAATGCTTTGTTATCGCTTCAGGGTTGTTAGAATATTCCGCTAAATCAAGGGAGTGAGATAAATGCCAGAGCGAGCAAGTCTGATATTAATAAACGACCATAGGGAGGTTTTATTGATTGAACGAGTGAAGAGCGATAGACACTATTGGGTGTTTCCTGGCGGTAGTGTAGAGGATGGTGAGAGTCTTCCTGAAGCGGTGAAACGCGAAGCTCTAGAAGAGACCTCTATAGAGCTGAAATCGCTCACACCTGTGTTTCAGATTCAAAATCAAGGCCGAATGGAGTATTACTTCTTATCACATATCGGCTCAGCTACCCCAGTGCTAGGTTATGGCCCCGAGCAACAAAGGCGATCGGCTTCCAATCAATATATTCTAAGATGGGTGAGTTTTACTGAACTAGCCATGTTGCCTCTCTTTCCAGTCGAAGCGAAACAAATATGCCTTCAGAGCGAGGAGGTACTCTGTGGTCGATAAAGTGTGTCCTCTGGTGTTACGAAAACAAAACCGCGAGATACTTCTTTTCAAACATCCTCTTGCGGGCGTTCAGTTGGTTAAAGGCACTGTTGAACTCTTCGATTGCGACTTCTTAAGTGCGGCAAAAAGAGAATTGGCAGAAGAGTCGGGCATCGAACTGGTCAATCAAACAACCTACCTAGGGGCTTGGGAGAGTGGGTTTCAAGAGCAACGTTGGCATTTCGTTTTGTGTGAGTGTGAAGCGCTGCCGGAACATTGGGGCTTCCACACTCAAGACGATGGTGGGCATGATTTTGAATTCTTTTGGCATGAAGTTACGAAAGATATTTCCTCCCGTGCGCACCCTGTTTTTCAGCGTGCTTTAGAGCAGGTTCGTGAGTTTATCCGCCTTGGAGCAATGAAGTGAACGTTGAAATTGGTAATCACACGAATGCAGAGTTGCTTCAAGAACTCAAAGAACAACGCATTCAATTCAATCCGTTTGCCTTGCAGCTGTTTGAAGACAAAATGATACAAACCAAACAAAGTGCCCAGACATTATCTGTGTTGGTAATAACGCCTTTGGAATTGGGGGCACCTTTTGGCGCAACGCTGGCTGAGCTTCTTGAGCATGCAGCTCAGAGATATCTAGAGCCTTGTCCGCTCGCCGTCGCACCATACTTGTTACTTCAAGGTATTTTGCTCACAAAAGATGAATACATAACGCTCGCTTCTTTGCCTCTAGCTAAAGAGGAGACCTATCCTAGAGGTTTGTATCTGCGTAAGCGGGATGATGGTTTGTGGCTAAGAGGCTACCGATGTGATGATGATTTTATTTTTCCGCCTTCAATGAAGTTTGTGTTCATTGACTTAAAAGCACCACAAGAGGGATAACCTTGACCTACGTTTACCATCGCGTACCAAGCAACTTGACGGGAGACCGATTAAAACCTCTTAACTGCTTGAAAGCATCACACCCGAACTTGTATCAACAACATGTCCAGAAGTACGAGTATCGACCGCAAGCTCTACAGCGTCGTGTTCATGGATTAGATTGCTATTGGAATGACGTGCTTCACTTTACGCCGATTCATCCGGTTAAGGTATTAGAGGGATTTAGAAAGTGCGGCCTTGAGACGACAATGCTAGGTCGTTGGTTTCGATTCGATGTGAGAGAGCTCGGCTTTGATCAAACCAATACCTTGATTTTCTGGTCGCCCAATCAAGAATTTGGTGATTGGAATGAATCAAAAGAGGATTTTATGCCTTACAGAGAGACCGAGCTTTCACAACTCAGCGAACTTCCGAGCAAAACGCTATGCTTTTATCAGGAGCGAATAGTTAAGGAAAAAGTGCCATTGTTATTCTTTCGTACCCCTCACGTACTGTTTAAAGGCACTGTCGCTCTCAAAAATGGCGTCGAAATTACAATTATTTAGCTGATTTCTATATGCTTTGCGCATTCATTCAGATAAGGAAAGGAAACGATAATGGATAAATTCGTACTGTTTCTCCTATGCCTTTGCCTGACAGTGGGTGGTGTCATCCACATTTACGACAATATTGTCGATGGCTTTTTGCCTTACGATTTTGCCCCAGGCTGGTTAAATATGTATTGGAGTGCGCTTGGCCTCCTTGATTTGCTTGCCGTGTATTTGTTGATCAAGCATCGCCGAACAGGGCTGGTTTTACTGTTATTGATCATGTTGAGCAGCGTCGGCTTCAACTCTTATGCGCACTATGGATTAGGCGTACTAGAGAGCAGTGGACAACTACAGTGGCAAACGTTGTTGTTAGGATTTTCTATTGGAGTATCTATCTGGCTGTGGAATTCGCAAAAGCAGCGCCGATCACGTCAGATATTCCGTTAATTTTTTAGACGTTACGTATTTTTCAACAGGGAAGTGTTATGGATAATTTTAGGGAGCTAGCAAGCTTCGGCATTTTTGCAGCGTTATCAGGCTTTAGTTTTGGCGCCATCTTTTTTGGGATCGCATTTGTATATTCGGCCATCAACAAACAACAAGACGTGAGTGTACTCGCCATTTCGTCGATTATCTTGGGTATTATCGGCTTGTTTGTTGGCGTGACCCAGTCAAATAAAAAACGCGATTTGATTAAAGCTTAAGCTCATTAAAATAGAAAATGCTTAAACGCGTTTCGAGTGAAAACCCTTCGGTAGTATCCCTTACTAAAGATTGCTTTCAAGAATTGAGAGCAATCTACTTCCCAAACAAAACCGCAAAGCCGACTTCGAGCAACGACGAGTGGGTCACTTATGCCTATTTTGTTGATGCCAAAGCTGTTGCTTGCATCAAAGTCAAATCAACAAATAGCGAACTGCAATTATCGGGGTTAGCCGTCGACAGAGCATATCGTAAACAGGGATTCGCTCGTCGATTAATTACGGCTACTTGTGAGTTATATAACTCGGCGAAAACTTTGAGCGTCTGGTGTGTGGAAGAAACGGGGAATGTCGAGGTGTTCAAAGCACTCGGTTTTGAAGTGCTGCAAAGTGAGGAGTCGACGTTATTCTCATTAACTAATGGTAACTCTGCAACAGAAGTTAAGCTGGTTTATTCAACCCGAAACACACATGGATGAGTTGCGGTCGCATGTTCGTGATACATATCATCTAGGTAGGTCAATAACTCGTCCTCATCGAGAAAGGGCGGCACTACAAAGTCTCTTATTGGGCGCTTTATCGAAGTTTCCGAATCGATATAAAGCGCCCAAATCCCACTTTTGCATTCAGCAAGCATGATCTTTCCAAACACATTCACTTTCATTGAACTGCTCATGAGGAAGACTTTTCCTTGTAACGAAATGGCTGGGTAATCAGTTTATCTAATCTTTGCTCGTCTTTGTCGCGAATCTCTGGAACACCAATCACAACATCATCATGACCTAATTCCGGTTGAGCGCGGTAAGTGCCAAACAAACGATCCCATATCGACAAGAAGAAACCAAAGTTTGAATGTGTCTCGCGCACGATGACAGAGTGGTGCACTCGGTGCATGTCCGGCGTCACAACCAATTTGCGTAACTTCGCATCCCAAGGTAGTGGTAGCTTTGCATTGCTATGATTAAACATCGCGCTGGCATTCAATACGATTTCAAACACCACGATGGCGATAGGAGACACGCCCAAAGCGAAAACAGCAGCGATTTTTACAATCATTGAGAGAATGATTTCTATCGGGTGGAATCGTGTCCCGGTTGTGACATCGATATCCAAGTCAGCATGATGCATGCGGTGAAGCTTCCACAGCGGTTTAACGCGGTGGAAAACTAAATGCTGTAGATAAATGATGAGGTCGAGTAACACTACGGCTATCAGCACATGTAACCAAGTCGGGAAGGCAAGAGCATTGAGTAGACCCCATTGGTTTTCATAAGCGATGATGGCTGCTTGGAAAGCGGCAATAGGCATGACAACGGCAATAACGATGCTGTTTAGTGCGACCAGTGTGAGGTTGTTAAACCAGCGAAATGAACGGTTGACACTCAACTGCTTTCTCGGAAGCTTGTTTTCCCACAGAGTACAAAGCAACAAAACACCAATAAAGATGCTGAGTCGTAGCGAAGAAGGGTCGTTAAATGCAGTTTCGGTCACGCTAATTTCCTTGATTGATTCGCTCACTTGTTAGGACCTTAAGACTCCACCGTATCTTTCACCGAGAAGAAAAGAATGTGAATATCAGTTCGTTTACGAGCATTTCTTGAGACTCACTGGCGATGCAAGTAGAATCGCGCTCTACTTCATACATGCACTTATTCTAACTGGCACTTTCTATCCATGAGAATCCACGCTTTCCATCGTTTATACCAGCACCGTCAATCTATCTCAACGAAGCCGTTTAACGCTCGTGGCTGTAAAGTGGTTCGCTGTCCATATTGTCAGGTTTCTGAGCAATATTGTTTGTGCGACATTCAGCCTAACATCGAATCCAATATTGCCTGTATGCTGATCGTATCGGAAAACGAAGTGTTCAAGCCGAGTAATACCGGGCGTCTAATTGCTGATACGATTCAAGAGACCTACGTGTATCAATGGAATCGTACCGAGCCTTCTCAAGAGATGCTCGCACTACTAGAAAACGATGCGTATCAACCTGTGGTTGTCTTCCCAGCAGATTACGTGGATGAGCCTGAGCGTTTATTGGATGGTTTGAATCCAGAGCGTTTGAAGGCATCCGATGGTTCAGACAAAAAATGGTTACTGATCTTCATTGATGGCAGTTGGCGTGAAGCGCGTAAGATCTTCCGCCGTTCCGAGTTCTTGAAGTCTTTGCCTGTGCTTTCTATTGAACCGGAATCATTGTCTGAATACATCATGCGCCGCTCGGACAATGAGCAGCATTTGTCTACTGCAGAAGTCGCGACGTTAGTATTCAAACAGGCAGGTGAAGAGCAAGCTTCGAAGTGTCTGCAATTGTGGTTTGAAGCCTTCCGTGAAACCTACATGCTGACGAAAACTCGCGTAAAAACTGACTGGTCTCGACCGCATCTGAAACGTTTCAAAGAGTGGGCTAAAATCGAGAGCTAACTCTAAGGAATGAACTTTTGTTGATGGCTTGTTGTTCAACTGGCTTCAATGAGGGGATAAATCTGCATTCGGTCACGGTTTGCAGGCGTACAGATATGGATAATGCTCGGAGTTTATCTTTTTTGACTCCAGCATTTTTTGGGAGTCGTTTGAGCTTTTTAGGAGAGAATTGCATGTATTACGGCTTTGATGTCGGTGGCACTAAAATCGAGTTTGGTGCGTTTAACGAAAAACTTGAGCGTGTAGCAACTGAACGTGTACCAACACCAACAGACAACTACGATTTGCTGGTAGAAACCATCGCAGGTCTGGTAAACAAATACGATGCGGAATTTGGTTGTGAAGGTACGATTGGTCTTGGTCTTCCTGGGATGGAAGATGCTGATGATGCAACTGTACTAACGGTTAACGTACCTGCAGCAAAAGGCAAACCACTTCGTGCTGATCTTGAAGCTAAAATCGGTCGCAGCGTAAAAATTGAAAACGATGCAAACTGTTTCGCGCTTTCTGAAGCATGGGATGAAGACCTTCAAGACGAACCATCTGTACTCGGCTTGATCCTTGGTACGGGTTTTGGCGGCGGCTTTATCTACGAAGGTAAAGTATTCTCTGGTCGTAACCACGTAGCGGGTGAGGTAGGTCATACACGTCTTCCTATCGACGCATGGTTCCACCTAGGCGACAACGCACCTCTACTAGGTTGTGGTTGTGAAAAGAAAGGTTGTCTAGATAGCTACCTATCTGGTCGTGGTTTCGAGCTTCTTTACGCGCATTACTACGGCGAAGAGAAAAAAGCGATCGACATCATTAAGTCGCACGCAGAAGGCGAAGCAAAAGCGGTTGAACACGTTGAGCGCTTTATGGAGCTTCTAGCAATCTGCTTCGCTAACCTGTTTACTGCGACTGACCCACACGTTGTTGTACTAGGCGGCGGTCTATCTAACTTCGAACTGATTTACGAAGAGATGCCAAAACGCATTCCTAAGTACCTGCTTTCTGTGGCGAAATGTCCAAAGATCATCAAAGCAAAACACGGTGATTCAGGCGGCGTACGTGGTGCAGCGTTCCTAAACATCAAATAATCGTCTGAGTTTTCGGTAAGCGAAAACACATAGACCTACATTGAAAGCCTCGTTTTCCCTTTAAGGTGAAACGAGGCTTTTTATTTTGTCGCTCCATACTGCGGCTTTGTACAACTGAGGCGTCATCTTTTCCCAGCTTTACGCTTCGTTTACGTCCCTTGAACTCTCGATTGATAAGCTGTCTGTATTGCTTCCACGAACAGTAGGAATGAAGATGTTCAACTCATCAAAATTACGCTACGGCGTTCTTAGCATCGCCTTAGTTGGTCTGGTTTCACCGACGTTTGCCAAGCCTCCCGCACCTAAGCCACCAAAGCATGGCAAGAAGGTTGTTGTGGTAAAGCCTGTCTACCGTCCCGTTTATAAAGCTCCAGTTCATCGCGTTTACCATTACAATAAAATTCCGAGAACCGCGACTTACCTAGTGATTGCGGGGATCACTTATGCCGTCGTTGATAATGTCTATTACAAGCGAAGTGGCGATCAGTATATTTACGTGGAGCAACCTCCGGTATCTGTACAGAGTGAAGTGAATACAGCGAGTACCACTGTCGTAACAAATAAGGGAATGACAGGTAAGATAGTCGATGTGTTGCCGAATGAAGCAACCACGGTGACCGTTAATGGGGCGACTTTCTACGTTCAAGGCAGTGACTGGTATGCGGCAATTGCAGGAACCAATCAGTTTGTGATTGTAGAGCCTCAGCTATAGTGTGTTGCCTTTAGATTGCATGGATAAAAAAACTCGCGACGAATCGCGAGTTTTAGTTTTAAGCTGTGTAGCTTGGCCTATTTTTTCTTTTTACCTACGCCCAAGTTTTCTTTTTGAGCTAGGGTGATTTTGCTAAAGCCAAGTTTTCTGAAATGATTGTCGCGGTAGTTACGCACTGCCTTGGTGTCAGATACTGCTTCGATTTGCTGCTCCATCTTTAGGTACTCAGTGATATCGATACCTTCCGCCTCTGCAACTGCTTCTTGAATGTTGCGGTGTTGCTGGTACGAGAACGTCAGTTCTTTGTCTTGGTCTTTGTAAGTGTAAAGAATGGTGCGAGCCATAGCTGTCTCTCTGAAAATTTTCTGTTATCAATAAAAAGGTCAGACACGCTGACCTTTGAATTCTGAATCGGCCTAGATTCTGCCTTGAAGTGGGATAATTGTCACGCTTTCTCCCGTTTTTACTGTATCAACAGCAGGTGAGATTTCGATCAAACAGTTTGCCTCACTCATTGAACGCAGAATGCCAGAGCCTTGTTTACCCGTTGTGCGAACGGTTAGACGACCTGTTTCGTCTAGCTCGTAGATACCACGGCTAAACTCGGTACGACCTTGGCGAGAGCGCAGATTTTCTGTCGCAATGGCACTGACTTTAAGTGGCTTCCAACCTTGTTCACCTTGCATCTTACGCAGCGCAGGCTCAACAAAGTTAATGAATGAAACCATTACAGCCACAGGGTTACCCGGCAAACCAAAGAAAGGCTTATTGTTGATTTGACCGAACGCAAGCGGACGACCAGGGCGCATGTTGATACGCCAGAAATCAATTTGTCCCAGCTTATCCAATGCCAGCTTAATGTAATCTGCATCGCCAACGGATACGCCGCCAGAAGTCATCACTACGTCGGCTTGCGCAGAAGCATTTTCGAGCGCTTCAATCATCAACTGCTCGTTATCTTCTAGAATACCGAAATCCAAAATCTCGCAACCTAGCTTCTCTAACATGCCCATGATAGTGAAACGGTTTGAATCGTAGATTGAATTCGCTTTCTGTTCTGTACCAGGCGCCTGAACTTCGTCACCGGTAGAGAACACAGCAACTTTCAACTTGCGGAACACGTTCGCTTCGCCAAAACCAAGAGAAGCAATCATGCCCATCTCGGGAGAGGCTAGGCGAGTGCCTGCGGTAAACACATCGCTACCAATTGCTAAGTCTTCACCCGCTTGGCGAACGTTTTGACCGGTCTTGATGCTTGCACCATTGAACGTGACTGTATCGCCGTCTTGGGAAGCTTGTTCACGCATAACAACGGTATCACCATTGATAGGTGTTGGGGCGCCCGTCATGATTTTCACAGCTTGACCAACTTCTAAAGGTTGATCGTAAGCGTGACCCGCCATCACTTCAGCAACGACTTGGTAGCTACTGCGCTCGACGTCATCACCGCGAATCGCGTAACCGTCCATCGCAGAGTTGGTGTATTGCGGAACATTCACTGGTGACACAACATGATCTGCAAGCACACGACCGTATGCATCTTCAATCTTGCATGCTTCGGTTTCAGCAACCGTGTTCACCAAAGAAAGGATCTTTTCTTGTCCTTGAACCACAGAAAGGAAAGCTGGAGAAAGGGTATCGCAGCAAGCGGCTTCTTTCTCTTTACTCTTTGGTGCTTTCGCTTCTTGAACATACTGAATAACGAACTGGGCAATCGCCTCAAGATCGTTGATGTTCATTTGTGGCAGTTCAGAGTCTAATTCGCCACTGTCTGAAGCAATAGCAATGATGTTTTCATCGTTTGGATGAAGCCAAGGCTTGCCGACTTCTTCACGGTGCAATTCGATCTTAGGAAAGGCAATGTTTTTGCAGCCTTCCACTAGAACCACGTCTAGTTTGTCTTCGTCGAAACGCGTCAGAAGGTAATCAAACTCCGATTCTGACTCTGGCGTTTCTGTCATTAGCGCGAAGCGATTACGAGAAGAGATCAGCATTTGCGATGCGCCTGCTTTACGTAGGCGATGGCTGTCTTTGCCCGGCTGGTCGACATCGAAGTTATGGTGTGCGTGCTTTAGCATACCGATGCGTAAACCTGCTTCGGTCAACTTTGGTAGCAATGCTTCAAGTAGCGTAGTTTTGCCCGTACCAGAGTAGGCCGCAAAACCAAGAATAGGGATGTTTAGCGTGTGTTTCATGATTCGAGTTGTCCAAATTGCGCCAATTCTTCAGGCGTATTTAAGTTGACGAAACAGTTTGGTGAGTCGCTAAAGTCAACGTAACTGGTGTTGCACTCTTTGTAGAGTAGGATGATCTTACGATCGCCACGCTCTAAAAACGCGGTCAGCTTTGGCAGTACGCGCTTGTGATAAAGCGTGAAGACAGGCTGCTGGTGGTTGCCATCATGAGCAACCAAAATATCGGTGTCTTCTTTTACCGCATTGCAAAAACGTTCAACAAGATCTGTGTTGATTTGTGGGCTGTCGCAAGGGACGAAGCCAACCCAATCGGTTTCTGCATGAACTAGGCCCGCGTGGATACCGCCCATCGGACCTGGGAAATCTTTAAATTGATCGCTGAAGACGAAACCAAACGCACGGTAGGCGTCTTGGTTTCGGTTCGCATTGATTAGAATGCGTGGTGTTTGCGGAGATAAACGTTCGATAACGTGTTCGATGAGTGGCTTCTGATTCAGTTCGATCAGACCTTTGTCTTTTCCACCCATGCGGCTGGCTTGACCACCAGCCAAAATGACCCAACTAGTTTGTGTTGGCTGAAGCATATGCGTTCTCTTGGGATGTTTCTTTTAGTATGACATACAAGAGTGGAGACTCTACCAAAGTCTTGTCTTTAATCCACCACTGTTTTTTACATAAATCCGTCAACGCGTTCGCTTGGTGGCTCGTCACAACAATACTAGAACCGCGATCAAGCAGATCTTTTGCCATGATAACCAGACGTTCAATCGACTCTTGGTCGAGAGAGGCACTTGGCTCGTCCATCAACAAAATCGATGGTTTTAAGATCCAAGCTCGTGCCATTGCTACGCGTTGCTTCTCACCGCCGGACAATACAGAGATGTGTTCGTCGGCTAAGGTTTCTAACCCTACCATGCGTAGCGCACTAATAACTTGAGCTCGCTTATCTTTTGCCGTGTCTTGTTGATATTTAACTCCATAAACGACGTTTTCATAAACAGTGCCGTCAAAAAGGTAAGGAGACTGATGGAGATAAATCACGTCAACACGACCATTGCGACGCGTCCACTTCTTCAACCAAGTATCTTTTGGAGCCACCACTTTACCCGTTGAAGGCTTGAGCAAACCTGCAAGGATCTTGAGTAGGGTGGTTTTACCAACGCCATTGTCACCTTTTAGGTAAATCGCGTCGTTTGGACCAATGGCCAATTCAGGGATGTGGAAAAGCACACGCTCTTTAAAGCGCATGGACAATTGCTCGGCGGTAATTTTTATAGTCATAATTCACCCTTACATTGGGTCGATGGCGAGTCGATTGCTTGCTTCATGTTCTTAGATAGCCTTTGCCTCTCATGCTCGATAAGAGGAAGTTGAGCGCTAACGCTAACGATAGTAATACAATTCCTAATGCAACTCCTTGCGCAAAAGCACCTTTACTACTTTCCATAGCAATGGCAGTCGGAATATTACGGGTTACACCCATAATGTTGCCACCAACCATCATTGAACAGCCTACCTCTGTGACGATTCGTGAGAATCCCGCAATGATAGCCGCCAATAAAGGAAAACGTGTCTCCCAGATCATAGTAGCAGCGATACGAGGGATTGACGCACCTAACGTAATCGCTGTTTCAACTGCGCGACGGTCACTTGATTGAAGCGCACCGTGCATCATGGAAACCAGAACCGGAAAACAGACGATCATTTGTCCTAAGATCATGGCTTTTTGCGTAAACAGCATTTGCCAATCACCCAAAGGGCCAGCTCTTGAAAGCATCATGTACAGTAGCAAACCAATCACGACTGTTGGCACCGCCTGTAAGGTGTTCACAATGGACAGCAAGAACCACTTACCACGGAAGTCGGTGTAGGCTAGGACAAAAGACATCAAAATAGACGGCAATACCACCAAAGATATTGCCGTAATAGAAACACTAAAGGAGACCGCAACGATCTCCCATAGGTCTGCATCAAAATTCACCAGTAAGCGCAGGGCTTCTAGTGTTGTATCAGCAAGATTCATATTGCGTTATTTGCTCTCAGCATTCGCAACGAACAATTGTTTGCCATTCAGACGGAAGCCGTTGATCAGCTCTTGACCGCGTGGATTTACCAACCAGTCACTGAAAGCCTTCGCACCTTGGTAGTTGATGGTTGGGTAACGCTCGGGGTTCACCAAAATCACTTGGTACGGGTTAAACAGTTTTTCGTCGCCTTGGAATAGAATCGCAAGATCCAATTTGTTTTGGTAAGCCAACCAAGTGCCACGGTCAGTCATGGTGTAGCCTTGCATTTCTGACGCCATGTTTAGAGTAGGGCCCATGCCTTGACCTACGCTGCGGTAGCCACCAAAGTTTGGTTCCATCTTAGTTTGAGCCCAAATGCCCAGTTCTTTTTTGTGTGTACCAGAATCATCGCCACGAGAGATGAATGTCGCGTCTTTGTTCGCGATCTCTTTGAATACGTCTAGTACTGACGCATCGTCTTTTACTTGTGCTGGGTCAGCTTTAGGGCCAACGATAACGAAGTCGTTGTACATCAGTTTACGTGGAAGGACGCCGTAGCCGTTCTCAACAAACACGCCTTCTGCTTTAGGTGCGTGTGTCATTACCAAATCAACGTCGCCGTTTTCACCCATCTTCAGCGCTTTACCTGTACCAGCAGCGATGATATCCACTTTGTAGCCAGTGTCTTTTTCAAATTGAGGAAGTAGGTAGTCCAGTAAGCCAGAGTGGTAAGTACTTGTTGTTGTCGCCAGACGAATGTGTTCGCCTTCTTGAGCTGAAAAAGCAGAGTAGCTTACAAGAGTGATTGACGTTGCAGCTAGAGTCAGCGCAATTTTTTTCATTTTAGTTGTTTCCTTTCCAATGATTCTTTGGCTTCTTAAGTCTTGGGTTACTAAAGAAGTCGCCAGAGCGTCATAGCGCGCTCATATCACAAGCTACCTTAGGGTAAGGGAGTGAGAAGCGATGGTATTGCATTGATGTCTCCCACATCCTGAGATCACTTGGACACTCCATATAGCAAACAAGATGCCAACATTTTACAAGCCAAAAATGTTTGATTTATGCGCTAATTCATGGACTTATTTGCACAAAAATTTGCGTTGGTACAAAATGTCGCACTTTTTGTAGGGTATCTCTGTTTAAACTTGGTACACTCTGTCCCATTCAAATCCAACTGGGGTAAATATGTCTACTCAATCCCATATTAGTACAAACCAACAATACAACGCTTTTTCAGTACTGGTCGTTGATGATGAACTCGGTATGCAGGCCATCCTTAAAAAGGCTCTGGGCAAACTGTTTTCGCAAGTTGATACAGCGGGCAGCATTGAAGAAGCGGAAGAGCTACGTAACTCACGCCACTACGATTTGATTCTGTTGGATATCAACTTGCCGGGGCGTTCAGGGATTGAATGGGAAGAAGCGTTTGAAGATGACGACAAACGTGCGGATGTCATCTTTATGACCGGCTACGCGGATTTGGAAATTGCGATTCGAGCACTACAGCTTGGCGCGTCGGACTTTATCCTCAAGCCTTTTAACCTAGAGCAGATGCTGAAAGCGGTCAGCCGCTGTATGGATCGCCGTTTGAACGAGCGCATGCAATACGCGATGAAACGAGACTATCAGCGGCACAACACCTCAGAAATTATTGGCGGCTCGGAAAAAACTCGTCAGCTCAAACAGTTGATCACTCAATTTGCACCGTCTCGCGCATCTGTCCTAGTGGAAGGCGAGTCGGGCACCGGTAAAGAACTGGTGGCGAGAGGGATTCACCAAGCAAGTGGTCGAACAGGTCCATTCGTCCCACTTAACTGTGGCGCAATTGCACCAGAGCTTTTAGAAAGTGAGCTATTCGGGCATACCTCGGGGGCTTTTACAGGCGCTAAGAAATCTCGCGAAGGTCTTTTTCGCGTAGCCAATGGCGGCACATTATTCCTTGATGAAATCGGTGAGATGCCTTTATCCATGCAAGCATCACTGCTGCGTGTGTTAGAGCAACGTACGATTCGTCCGGTAGGTTCAGAGCGTGAAATCAGCATTGATGTTCGTATTGTCGCCGCGACCAACCGCAACCTGCAAGAAGAGGTCAACAAAGGTAACTTCCGTAGCGACCTTTACTATCGTTTAAACGTATTGAAGATTGAAGTTACTCCTCTGCGTGAGCGTAAAACTGACTTGTTTGAACTGGTTCCATACTTCAGCAATATGCTGACCAATGAACTGGGTATGCAAGCACCGAAGTGGGCGCATGAAGATATGGAAGCCATGAGTGAATACGATTGGCCGGGCAACATTCGTGAGCTTAAAAACCTTATTGAGCGTTGCATTCTGCTAGGTAAACCGCCGGCGCATCACTGGCGTGAACTCAATGGCGGTCATGCTTTACCTAATGTTTCCATTACCGTGTCACACAGTGAAGAATTGCCAACCTTCAAAGAGGGCAAAGAGTTCTCCGGTGAAGGCTATCCAAACACTTGGACACTAAAAGAAGTGGAAAAAGCGCATATCCAACAATTGGTTAATTTGCACGAAGGTAACAAGTCAGCGGCGGCTCGAGATTTAGGAGTGGCACGAAAAACGCTAGAGCGCAAATACAAAGAGTGGGATTCTGAGGACGAGGATTATGCCGAGTAGTAGTTGGCAGCAACACAAAGGATTGTCTAAATGGACGTACCGATTCAAAACCATGGTGCGTTATCGACTGTTGATTTTGACATCTGCGCCAATCTTCTTAACGCTGATAGCCCTTATTGGCATTACGATCTATTGGTCGATTCACTATACGTGGCAAAACGCATTATTAGACGTTTCGGAGCGTTTGGGTGTCGCCAATAACAGCATTACGCTGCTGCAACAAAAGCAGGCGAACTACGTCAAATCGTTCGCGGATTCTTATGACTTCCGTACCCGAGTGAACCAAAATGTCCCACAGGCAGAGTTGCAAAAGTGGGTGACGGCGCAGAAAAAACGCTACGGTTTGGACTTTTTGTCCTTCCAACGTGTTAATTCGATGGAAAACAAATTCCGCTTTATGGATTTAACTAAGCGCGAATCTTTCTTCGATGTTCTGGACAGAAAAGAGCTGGAAAAGCTAGACCCTGAACTCGCCAAACGTGCTGAAGTACCGATTCTAAAAAGCGGTGGTGTAGAAGCACGTGGCTTGGTGAGCCGCACCGTGATCCCAGTTTACAGCCAGCATAACGACTTAATTGGTTTCTTAGATGGCGGTTTGCTGCTCAACAATAGCACGGTATTGGTCGATCAAATTCGTGATCTAATCTATTTAAGTGATAACGACACCCTCCGCCCCGTGGGGACTTTGACGGTATTTTTGGATGATCTTCGTGTCAGCACCAACGTTCCTTTAGACAGTGACCAACGTTTGGGGCGCGCGATCGGTACGCGAGTAAGTTCTGAGGTATACAACAAGGTATTGGCGGAAGGCGAGCAATGGGTCGACCGCGCGTTCGTCTACGATGCTTGGTATATCACCGCTTATCAACCAATCAAAGACCAGTACGATAATGTCATTGGTATGCTCTACACTGGTTACTTGATGTGGCCATTTGTAAAAGCCTACATGACCAATATCGTCGAGATAAGCTTAATCACTTTAATGCTGCTCTTAGTTTCTGGTGTGATGGTGTATCGCGGGTCACGAGACTTATTCCGTCCAATTGAACGCATCCATAAAGTCGTGAAATTAGTCCAGTTGGGCAAAGAAAAACGTATTGGTCCATTAGGGTTGGATGAACACCATGAGCTGGCTCAGTTAGCGCGCCAGTTCGACAACATGCTTGATGCTTTGGAAGATCGTAAAGTCGAGCTGAAGAACTCTGCCATGCAGCTGGAGGGTAAAGTTCAACAACGTACGGCGAGTTTGAAAGACAAAACTGAAGAGCTTGAACTTCATATTCAATTGCTTAACCAAACCCGTGACAAGCTTGTGGTCAACGAAAAGCTTGCTGCACTGGGTGAGTTAACCGCGGGTATCGCCCACGAGATTAACAACCCAACCGCAGTGATTTTGGGGAATGTTGAGCTGATTCAGTTTGAGCTAGGTGAAGAAGCAAGCCGCGTTCAGGAAGAAATAGATGCCATCCACGCTCAGATCGACCGCATTCGCAATATCACGCGCAGCTTACTGCAATACAGCCGCCAGGGTGGTGTACAAGACGAAATTACGTGGCAGCACGTGAATCCAATCATCGATGAGAGCATCACGCTGGTTAAAACCGGCACTAAAAAGCGCGACATCGAGTTTGTCACCGATCTACAAGCCCATACTTCGGTCGAGATCAATCGCCATCACTTGCTGCAGATTCTGGTGAACTTGCAGATGAACGGCATTCACGCGATGGACGGCAAAGGTAAGCTAACCGTTGTGAGTGAAGATTGGATTGAAGACGGCGAACTTAAAGGCGCAGCCATTCATGTCACTGATGAAGGTTGCGGTATCAAGCCAGAAAACTTAAGCCGTATCTTCTCTCCGTTCTATACCACTAAGCGCGATGGCACCGGGCTAGGGCTTTCTGTTTCGCAAAGTATTCTTAGTCAAACAGGCGGCGAGCTAAAAGCCGAATCGGAATGGGGCAAAGGCAGTACGTTCAGTATCTACTTGCCAAAGAAAGCCGAACTATTGCTTGAGGTAACGAATATCGCTTAACCTGCGATTCAAATTAGCCAACGCGCAAAGAAAAAGGGTCAGTGTAAATCACTGACCCTTTTTGTATCTGTTCTTCTCTAAACGCGAGAGGAATACATCTAATTAACCCGTATGCACTGCAATCTTCGGAGGATTGATACCGTGCTTTTTGAACTCTTTCATTACGCGTAGAGTAATGTCGGTTTCAAACAGCTTCTCGTAGGCAGTATCTACCACATAAGCTTTACATGTTAACTGAATTGCTAAGTAGTTATCCGTAATGGTCTGCTTGACAAGAACCGTTACCGGCTTAGGTAGGTGAATATAACGACTTGAAGACGCCGCTTCCTGAATCAAGTCACGCGCTAACGTAATGTCTTCATTCATGCCCACATAGAACGGAATCACCACCTGCATATCCAGCGCACCGTAGTTACCGCTGACCACAACTTCACTCAAGAACTTGTTGTTTGGAATCGTAATGATGTCATCGGTTAGGGTACGCATACGCACTGAGCGCAAACCAATCGCAATAATATCGCCGTAGTTGCCTTCGAACGTGACGCGGTCACCCACTTGGAATGGACGGTCAACCATAACCGTCATACCCGCGATAAAGGAAGCGGCTAGGTCTTTCAATGCGAAACCAACCGAAACCGCTAACGTACCACCAATCAAAGCAAGGATTTGATCGTTAATACGGAAGCTCATCATAAACACGACAGAGCCAGCGGTTAAGTAGATAAAGAACTGCAAGAAAGATTGAAGCTTCTGTAGTACCATTCGGTATTGCACGAACTGGCTACCAATACTTTCTACCATCGAGTTCATGAACTTAAGCAATAGCCACGTTGAGGCAATCACAATAATGGAGAAGAACACGCCGCTCCAACGAATTAGGCTGGCAATTTGTGAGATATTATCCACACTCGCGATTTCTTCAGTCGCCAATGCAGAGGTGCTTAATAGCGATAACGCTAATACGGTGAGTAGTTTCTTCATCGTTATTTCACCAATAAATGTTGACGGTCGAGAACGTTGGTAATGTGACGGAACCAGTGATCCGACACGCGAGCTTTGTCTTCACTCCACTCAATAAAGCCGCGGCTTTGGAAGTAGCGCAGCGTACCGATAACTTCGGCAATACTCAGTTGCGTACATTCAGATAGTTCTTCTGGCGATGCCACCTCAAGCTGAACAATTGAACGCAGCACGGCTAGCATTGGCTTCGGCATTTTCTCTAGCTCTTGAGACTCTGGTGCGTGGAACAATCGAACCACTACTTGTTGCGTCTCTTTGTTCTGACGAAGAGAGAGGCGGAAGAAGCGTAGCGCAACCGTTGGGTTACCATCTGAGTAATGCCACAGAATACGGTAGAAACCTTGCTTCGCACGTTCTTCCTCGGTGATGTCTTCTTGATCCCATTGTTTGGGTACAACAAGGCCATCAAATGTCACTGGGTTCTCAATCTCTTGGTTAATACGTGTATCAAACAGAGCTGAGAGTTGTTTCTCGCTCCAGCGCGGCATAAACGCCACCCAGTCAAACAACAAACGTTCGCCACGAGCACGGTCGACGAAACGCCAGCTCGCTTTCTCAATCGCCATGACAACACGATGGTTCTTCTTAGAGCGACGCAGTAGGTTCGTCAACTTAATCAAGTCGCCCAAACCGCCAACCATTGGCTTAACTAATCGTTGAGCGTTATCGACTGCAATGAGGTAAGAAGTGTCGCTTTTACGTAGGACAGAAAGCACTTGAATCTCAGATGCGTCTTCTTCTAATCCTAATTGCAGAGCGAGCTCTGACAGTAGTTCACTGTAGCCTGCGTAAGGGCAGTTCAAGTAAATTGGTTCAGCATTTTTTACTTTGCTCAGCATAGTGCGCAAGAAGGTTGTTGTACCAACGCCTCGCTCACCGGAAACTACGCAAACCGCAGGGCTGTCTGTGAGAAGGTATTTGGACAGCAGTTTGATTTCATCAGAAGCGTATTCCACCAACTCACTGTCTTCGCTACCAGGGAGGATATACTCGAACGTTTGTTCGCCTTTGATTCTCACCAGATTGGTGTCGCCACCTTTATTGCCCGTTTGCTTGGCAACTTCGATGCGGAACAAGTACGCCAGCGCTTGGCTAAACATGGTGTAATTAGACAGCATTGCAACGATACGATGCTTGGAGCTGTGTAGCATGATCCACACTGCACAAATCGCAGTGCCAATGATACTCAGGAACAAAGTGTCTTTGCGGCGCAGAGACCAGTTTACCCAAACCGGACGGTCAGAAAGCTTCTCTGTGACTTCGAACACCTTTTTACGCCATAGGCGCAACACAGACAATGTCACCAAGACAAACCAGAAGAAAAGCGCACTGTAGATCCAAGAGTAGATGGTGCCTTTACCCAAGGTACGAATGGAGATTTGCAGAATCACACCCGCAACAATGGCGCTCCATACGTAACGACGAATGGTCGAAAGGCGTAGGGCAATGACTTCCTTACTGGTACTGCGACTGTTGCGGTAAGCAAATTCGAGGATGAAGCTAATTGCGATTGAACCACCCAGAACCCACCAAGTGAAGATTTCTAGAATGATTAAATGCTGCAAGCTTGGGATTTCTGATAGCACGCGCAGAGAGAGCGTAATGGCAATCAACCAAGCAATGGCTCTATGCGCACGGCTGAAATACCAAATCAAACGCACCCAAATCGGCGGCTTAGCGACGTTATCCAGTTGAGTCTCGCGGAATAGATTGATGATGCGCTTACTATTGGTTAGCCACCACACCAAACCGAAGTAGATGAACAACACTTTGACGCCAGCCCAAACGACCGGGATTGGCGAAATTAGAATCTCCTTGATCAGAGATTTGAAAGCACGAATCTGGAAGAACACTAAGTATTCAACATTAAGCTGTGTTTGACGCCACTCTTGCTTAAACTGAGTCACACCGTACGGACCAAAACCGGTCAGTTTGTCATGCGTGATGGGATCAGTAAGTTCCAGCAAACGCTCTTTACTTTGTCCAAGGCTGTTCAGTGTCAGGTAGCCGGATTGCGTCTCAAACCATTCGCTGTCTTCACCGGACTCACGATAAGTCTGTAAGTGCTTATCAAAGATAAGGGTCTGTTTGCGCTGCTCATTCATTACTGCATTGAGCAGTTGGTTGACCTTACGTTTGTCTTGGTCAGACATAAACAAAGGCTCTGGCAGCTTATTGATCTCCTGAGTGATCTCTTTTGCCACTGGCAGTATTTGAGGCTCAGGTTGGAATTCGTACTCCCACTCAGCGTGAGCAGGTAAAGAAAGCACGAGACCGACTAGCATTAAAATGCGCGCCATGAAATGCATAAAATTCTCTTAAAACTTAGAAGGTTAGAGTTAGTGTAGTTGCTTTATCGCGATATGCGAGTTTTACCAATTAACCGTGTGCAATGTTGCGATTTGTTTTGAAAACTGACGTTTAATAAAAGCATAGCGTACGGAACTAATAAAAGGGGGCGCACTATAAACCCAATTTCATGGGGTATGTCAATGCTTAGTCATGACGAATTTTTGTCTCAAATTTGAGTCAGTTAGGGCAAGTGACCTTATTTTTAGCAAGGTTTATGTTGGCTAAATCTCAAAAATCCGTCCGCGAAAGAGTGCTTTTTCTCATTAATTAATAAAAACAAAACTTGAAGTGTGTAGCCTTAAGCAGTAACGTTGCGCGGTTTTTCCTAATAAACTTGAATTGCTAAGGTAAAGGTTTTGATTTCCACAGCGAATATTACTCAACAATTTGGCGCTAAGCCGCTATTTGAAAACATCTCAGTTAAGTTCGGCGAAGGTAACCGCTACGGCTTAATCGGGGCTAACGGTTGTGGTAAATCAACCTTTATGAAAATCCTGAGTGGTGAGCTTGAGCAAACAAGCGGTAACGTAAGTTACGATCCAAACGAGCGCGTTGCAAAGCTGAACCAGGACCAGTTCGCGTACGAAGAATTCACTGTAATCGATACAGTAATCATGGGTCATAAAGAGCTATGGGAAGTGAAGCAAGAGCGTGACCGCATCTACTCACTTGCTGAAATGAGCGAAGAAGACGGCATGAAAGTGGCTGACCTAGAAGTTCAGTTCGCGGAAATGGACGGTTACATGGCAGAAGCGAAAGCGGGTGAGCTTCTTCTTGCTGTAGGTATCCCAATGGAGCAACACTTCGGTCTAATGAGCGAAGTTGCACCGGGTTGGAAACTTCGTGTGCTTCTAGCACAGGTTCTATTCGCAGACCCAGACGTTATGCTTCTTGACGAACCAACCAACAACTTGGATATGGACACTATCCGTTGGTTGGAAGACACGCTAAACGCGCGTAACTGCACAATGATCATCATTTCGCACGACCGTCACTTCCTAAACTCAGTATGTACGCACATGGCTGACTTGGATTACGGTGAGCTACGTGTTTACCCAGGTAACTACGACGAGTACATGACTGCTGCTTCTCAAGCTCGTGAACGTCTACTAAACGACAACGCGAAGAAGAAAGCACAAATCGCTGAGCTGCAAACGTTCGTTGCACGTTTCTCTGCAAACGCATCGAAAGCAAAACAAGCAACTTCACGTGCGAAGCAAATCGACAAGATCAAACTGGACGAAGTGAAAGCGTCTAGCCGTCAAAACCCATTCATCCGTTTTGAACAGTCTAAAGAGCTATTCCGTAACGCTCTGATTGTTGAAAACCTAAGCCAAGGTTTTGAAGACGACCTGTTTGCTAACTTCAATGCAATTTTTGAAGTCGGTGAGCGTGTTGCAATCATCGGTGAGAACGGTGTGGGTAAAACAACTCTACTGAACACACTTGCTGGTGTACTAGAACCACGTACTGGTGAGTTCAAATGGTCTGAGAACGCGAACATCGGTTACTACGCGCAAGACCACGCACACGACTTCGAAGAAGACCTAAACCTAACTGATTGGATGGGTCAATGGCGTCAAGAAGGCGATGACGAGCAAGTGGTTCGTAGTTTCCTAGGTCGTATGTTGTTTGGCCAAGACGACATTAAGAAGTCAGTAAAAGTACTGTCTGGTGGTGAGCAAGGTCGTATGCTGCTTGGTAAGCTAATGATGCACAAACCAAACATGCTGCTAATGGACGAACCAACCAACCACATGGATATGGAATCGATCGAATCATTGAACACGGCACTAGAGCAGTACAAAGGCACATTGTTCTTCGTATCGCACGACCGTGTATTCGTAGACTCGCTAGCGACACGTATCATCGAAATCCGCGATGGTAAAATCACAGACTTTAAAGGTACTTACTCTGAGTTCCTAAAATCTCGTGGTATCGAAGGTTAATCCTTCTTCCGAATAAAGAAAAAGACCTCATCGCGAGGTCTTTTTTTATGTCTATTCTTTGTGAGCGCTAATGCTTTGCTAGCGCTAGGTTGTGGCGTTCAATCCTTAAATTGCCTCATTAGATAAGCATAAATCCCAACGAGCCCGAAGGTAATGATCATCGAAACGATGATGCCGCTAGGGGTGAGTAGATAATTCCACAGCTGATCGTTGTTCATAGTTCACATCCTTTGTGAATCCACATGATAGTTTAAGATCTACCTCATCTGATGACTTAGTGAGAGGTTATTGATTCCCTTTCACGTCAAAATCAATCTTCTCTGCACCAGTAAAGACTTCGAAGCGTAAGCCTTTCGCACGAGCGATGGTGGTGATGCCAAACTTTTTCGCCAGATCCAAACCCATTTGAGTTACGCCCGAGCGAGAAAGCAAAACAGGGATACCCATCTGCGCCACTTTAATCACCATCTCTGATGTAAGGCGGCCCGTTGTGTAGAAAATTTTATCTTCACCGGTTTCTTGGTTAAGCCACATTTCACCCGCTAGCGTATCAACCGCGTTGTGACGACCAACATCTTCCACAAAAGACAGCACTTCATCGCCTTTACATACCGCACAACCATGCACCGCACCTGCTTTTTTGTAGGTATCGTTGTAATGCGTCAATGCTTCAAGCGCCGCGTAGATTTCAGATTGCTTCAAAGGTACTTGTGGCACTTGGTAATCTTCAAGCTGCTTCATCACGTTGCCATACATAGTGCCTTGACCACACCCAGACGTTACCGTCTTCTTCTTCAACGCGCCTTCTAGGTGCTCAGTATTTTCTTTGGTGATAACCGCAGCTGAGTGGGTTTCCCAGTCAATAATGACTGATTCAATCGCTTCAGGATCAGACAAGAAGCTCTGGTTTTTCAAATACCCCAACACAAGTGCTTCAGGGCGAGAGCCAAGCGTCATTAGCGTAACGACTTCCTTCCAGTTCAACATCACGGTAAGAGGGCGCTCACAGGCGATCTGCTTAGTCAGCTTTTCGCCGTATTCGTCAAACACTTCTACTTCGATGGTCTGTAGGGGATTTTCACTGGTTTTAATAATGTTTGGTTTTACCACAGTCATGTCCTAATGAATGAGAGAGCCAATGCACGCTCTCATTAATGGGTCTATTCGTCTTAACGCTGCTTACAAAGCAATTCTCATTCCAAAATAGCTGTTATGTTGGAAATTGCGAGGCATTGATTCGATTCTGGGTTAATTCTGCGATATCGCATCAATGACACAGGTGCAAGTTCGAATTTCTACTAGTTTTGAACTTGAGAGCTTGGTGAAGATTAGGCTCAATTTGGCGCGTTTATTGCTTTGTACCGCTAAAATGGTTGAAAGCAAAGTACAAAATGTCCTTTTCTGTCTTAAAGCCAACATAGAACAAATTGGGTGAGTTATGTCGGATAAGAAACAGTTCGAGAAAAATGAAGATTCATGGTCAATAGGCGTGGATCTTGTGCAACATGAGATCAGTACTGGTATTTGGGTTACAACCCAATGGCAACTGACGGGATTTGAAATTAACCCAACCGAAGACACTCAACACGTGTGCTTGTTGCAACTGCACAAAGACGAGCGCACCGATTACCGCTTTAACCTGAGTTCGCAACAGCCAAAGCTTTTCTTGGTAATGGACAATCTTGATTCTAGTGATACGCCGACGATTCAATTGCTTACGGCGTCTCAAACCGTCGCTGCGCAATATATGGATGGCGATAACCTAGTATTATCAAATGATATGCCGTTAGCCGTTCAAGCTTGGATGGAAGCCTTTATTGGGCGTCACGGTGAGTTGTTAGAAGTAAGACGCAAGAAACGCAAAGGAGCGGGCAGAGCAAATGGCAACTAGTTTTTTTAGCCGTTGGTCGAAACGTAAATTAGAAGAAACCACAACCGAGCCTACAGACGCTAAGGTCGTGGAGTCTGTTGAATCTACTGAACCAGAAACCACACAAGCTCATGAAGAATTAAGCACTGAAGCGCAAGCATTGGCTATTGAGGCTTCTGCGACAGAGACTGAAGCTAAAGGAGCAATGGCTCAAGAAGCATCAAGCGAAACTACTGATCCTGAAGAGATGTCCGTAGCGCAGCTATTAGTGTCTGAGGCATCAGAGAGCGTTAAGAAAGCCGCATTGCGTAAGATGTTCTTATCAGAAGAGTTTAACGTTCGTGATGGCTTGGATGATTACGATGATGATTACAGTAACCTCAAGTCCCTTTCTGAAGGGGTGGCTGAAACACTTCGTGATTGGGTGAAAGAGAAAACGGAAGAAGAACCAGCAGAAGAAACAACACAATCAACTGAATCTCGTGAAGAAAGTGATATTGAATCGGCTGATGTAGAACTTGCTGAAGGTGCCGAAATTCCCGAAGAACAAAAGGAACTGGATATAAATACAGTTTCTGGTGAAAGTGATAATCTAGAGACAAAATTAGCCTCAGAAGAGGTGGGACAAAATATACCACACAAAGAATAGGTACATTTTGACTAAACGCTCAATGAACCGGCTGAGACAAAATGTCCCAGTCGGTTTTTTTATCCCTACAATTTCTAAGATAAATAGCTAACCTATTGAAAATTAGCTGATATTTAATTGGCACGACATTTGCTATTTGTTGATCATTACCATTCTTGTTGAAGTTAGATCATTTGCCTAACAGGCAGCGATAACAAGTATTGGACTACCTAAAAGGGGTAGTTACTGACGAGTTAATCAGCAGAATCGCCTGCGCTAACTACAATGAAAGATGGGAGAAACTATCCATGCGGATAAATGGAACTGAGCAATGTTGAAACAACTATTAGAACAAGCAACTTCCAACAACGGTAAGGCGCGTCTGTATGCGTTTGAGAATACCGTAGAGTTGACCAATCTTATTCCACCAACGGTGAGCTACGAGAGTGGCGGTAATACACTGATTGTTGGACCGACTGCCATCATTGAGAGTGCAGCCGCGCAGCTATCTCAAATGAATAGCCTGACACTTCTTTCTACAGACGGAGAGAAAGGTACCAATCCAGAACTGTACTTTGCAAACTCAGTTCAGGTTTCTGGTTTCCTAGGTACGTTTGAAGTGCTTATCGAAAATAACGGTCTAACAAGCAACCTAGCAAAAGTCGCTATCAATAGTGATTGTTTCGATGTTGTTCTCGATCTTTGTTTAAGCAGCTGTATGTCAGAAGAGGTTCCGGTTCCGGGTTACTACCCAGTAGGACGCGGTTATCCAAAACTGGCAGAAGCGCTAGAAGAGATCCCAACATTAATGGGGACGTTTGATAAGCCAAAGTTCTTCCGTCTGGACACTGATCTATGCGCGCACAGTTCTCGTGGCGTAAAAGGTTGTGAGCGTTGTGTAGATGCTTGTCCTGCTGGCGCACTATCAAGTGAAGGCAGCGATAAAACCGGACATCGCATCGAGATTAACCCATACCTATGTCAGGGCGTGGGCACTTGTGCAACGGCTTGTCCGACAGAAGCGATTCATTACGCGCTACCTAATCCTGAAGATACGCAAAAATTCATTGAACGCACGCTAGCGAACTACGAGCAAGCGGGCGGTCTGGATCCTATCGTTCTTATCTGTAGCTCTCGTCACGAGACTTACAATGTGATGGCACTGAAAGCGCTACCAGATAACGTGATTCCAATTGTGGTTGAAGAGCTGCCTTCTATCGGTATCGATACATGGTTCGCCGCGCTAGTTAATGGCGCGACGCAAGTGCTATTTGCGGCTTCTCGCTTTATGCCACAGACCATTATTCGTATCTTGAACAACGAAGTGGGTATCGCGCAAGAGCTATTGGATCAACTTGGTATCGCAAAAGAGACCATCGATATCCTTTACTTGGAATCGCTTCGTGAAGGTCCTCCAACACTATGTACAGATTCATTCGACCTTGCCCTTGGCGACCTTCAAGGTAACAAGCGTCAACGTCTGTTTACTGCGCTTGATGCAATGTCTTCTTCTCGCATTCCGGTTGAGAACATTGTTGAACTGCCAGCGAACGCGCCTTACGGCAATGTTTCTTGTGAGAGCAAAGATTGTACGTTGTGTATGAGCTGTGTGGCGGTTTGTCCAACACGTGCACTTCATACCGACGGCGAATCTCCATCACTTAAATTCGTTGAACAAGATTGTATTCAATGTGGTTTGTGTGAAAAGGCATGTCCAGAGAAAGTTCTGACTCTAACGCCACGCATGAACTGGGTGAAAGAAGAGCGCCAAAAAGCGGTTGTGATTCACGAAGAGAAAGCCGCGGAATGTATTCGCTGTCATAAGCCATTCGCACCTCAGTCTATGATCGACATGCTACAAAACAAGTTACGCGGTCACTCTCATTTCTCTGATGAAGCGGCGATCAATCGTATCGCGATGTGTGAAGACTGCCGTGTGATCGATATGTTTGAGTCGATGGCAGAAGACCCAATGAAACAACTGAAATACTAGGAGCTCGCAGTGGATACACAACGAGAACAAGAACAAACACTGAGAACAGAGATCTACTTGGTTTTGTCTGCGCTTTTCCGTAGCGCACCAAGTGAAGAGATGATCGAGTTCCTAACTTCTCTAGAAGTTGAACCATCAGAAAGCGCAATGCAAAAAGCGTGGATTGCGCTTCAGCAAGCGGCGAAAGATTCCAACCGCGAAGCGCTCGAAGATGAATACCAAGATCTTTTCATTGGTATCGGTCGTGGTGAAGTGATGCCGTTTGGCTCATGGCACATGACGGGTGCAATGATGGAAAAACCACTGGCTGAAATTCGTCACGATTTGGAACTGCTTGGTTTCGAGCGCGATGAAAATGTGAAAGAGCCGGAAGACCACATCGCAGCACTTTGTGAAGTGATGTCGATGCTAACGGGTGAAGAAGAAGCTCTTCAACAAGCGGTGTTTAACAAACACATCGCACCTTGGTTTAACTCTTTCACTCAGCAACTAGAAAACGCAGAGAGTGCGAGCTTTTATAAGCCAGCAGCTCAACTGTGTGAGGCGTTCTTAACACTGGAACAAGTGCGCTTTAGCGTGAACACCAAAAGCAGTAAGCACAAATTAAAAATTGATGTGAAAAACGTCACTGATTACGAGTAATCGAGCAGTACTTGGTCATATCGATAGAGGGGCAATAGCCTCCAAAGATCTACCGTAAGGTAAGGAAGCAATGATGAAAGATAATAAAGAAATAAACACAAGCCGTAGGGATCTCCTGAAAGGCTTAACGACTGCAGCCGTAGCTGGTGCGGTTGTCGCTGGAACAACAAAAGTGGCAAGCGCTTCAGAAACGGTTGAGCCTTCTGAAAAAGACGTGAAGAAGAAAGGGTATCGTGAAACTCAACACATTCGCGATTACTACGACACACTTTAGGAGATAACGGATGAAACTTGTCAAACGCTCCGACAGTGTGAGCAAAGAAACCAATCAGCTTGGCGTTTCTCGCCGTGCATTCATGAAAAACACCTCGCTTGCTGCTGGTGGTGCGGTTGTAGGTGCAAGTCTTTTTGCACCAGGCATGATGAAGAAAGCGCAAGCTAAATCGGTGGATCCAGAAGCGAAAACAGAAGTGAAACGTACCATCTGTTCTCACTGTTCTGTAGGTTGTGGTATCTACGCTGAAGTTCAAAATGGCGTATGGACAGGTCAAGAGCCTGCATTCGACCACCCATTCAACGCTGGTGGACACTGTGCAAAAGGCGCAGCACTGCGCGAACACGGTCACGGTGAGCGTCGTCTGAAATACCCAATGAAGCTTGAAAACGGTAAGTGGAAGAAGCTTTCTTGGGATCAAGCGATCGAAGAAATCGGTAACAAGGTGATGGATATCCGCAAAGAGTCGGGTCCAGATTCGGTTTACTGGTTGGGTAGTGCAAAGCACAACAACGAACAAGCGTACATGTTCCGTAAGATGGCGTCGCTTTGGGGTACCAACAACGTTGACCATCAAGCGCGTATCTGTCACTCAACAACCGTAGCAGGTGTAGCAAACACTTGGGGTTACGGTGCGATGACAAACTCTTTCAATGACATGCACAACTGTAAGTCGATGCTGTTCATTGGTTCAAACCCTGCAGAAGCGCACCCTGTTGCGATGCAGCATATCCTTATCGCGAAAGAGAAGAACAACTGTAAGATTGTTGTTGCGGATCCTCGTCGTACTCGTACCGCTGCAAAATCGGATCACTACGTATCGCTACGTCCGGGTTCTGACGTTGCATTCATCTGGGGCGTGCTATGGCATGTCTTCGCGAACAACTGGGAAGATAAAGAGTTCATCCGTCAACGCGTATTCGGTATGGATGAAATCCGTGCAGAAGTAGCGAAATGGACACCAGCAGAAGTTGAGCGCGTAACTGGCGTTCCTGAGTCTGAAGTTTACCAAACAGCGAAACTGCTTTCTGAAAACCGTCCGGGTTGTATCGTTTGGTGTATGGGTGGTACTCAGCATACGACTGGTAACAACAACACTCGTGCTTACTGTGTACTTGAGCTTGCGCTAGGTAACATCGGTAAATCGGGCGGCGGTGCAAACATCTTCCGTGGCCACGATAACGTACAGGGCGCAACTGACCTTGGCGTACTATCTGACACGCTACCAGGCTACTACGGCTTGTCTGAAGGTTCATGGCGTCACTGGTCGAAAGTGTGGGAAATCGATTACGAGTGGGTGAAAGGTCGTTTCGATGACAACGCTTACGGCGGTCAAAAACCAATGAACAGTGCAGGTATCCCTGTATCTCGTTGGGTGGATGGTGTTCTTGAAAACAAAGACAACATTCGTCAACGTGAAAACATCCGCGCAATGTTCTACTGGGGTCACGCAGTAAACTCTCAGACTCGTGGTCCTGAGATGAAGAAAGCGATGCAAAAGCTGGATATGATGGTTATTGTTGACCCATACCCAACAGTCGCAGCGGTAATGAACGATCGTACTGACGGCGTTTACCTGCTTCCTGCAACGACTCAGTTTGAAACGCACGGCAGTGTGACAGCATCTAACCGCTCACTTCAGTGGCGTGATCAGGTTATCGAGCCATTGTTCGAATCTAAACCTGACCACGAAATCATGTACCTGCTAACTAAGAAGCTAGGTTATGAAGATCTGCTGTTCAAAAACATACGCGTAGAGAACAGCCAGCCAGTGATTGAAGACATCACTCGCGAATTCAACAAAGGCATGTGGACCATCGGTTACACAGGTCAAAGCCCAGAGCGTCTAAAAGCGCACCAACAAAACTGGCACACATTCCACAAGACATCCCTGGAAGCAGAGGGTGGTCCTGTGAATGGTGAGACTTACGGTCTACCTTGGCCATGTTGGGGTACGCCAGAGATGAAGCATCCAGGTACACACATTCTGTACGATACGTCAAAGACAGTTGCAGAGGGTGGCGGTAACTTCCGTACGCGTTTCGGTGTTGAGTTTGAAGGTCAAAGCCTACTTGCTGAAGACAGCTACTCTAAAGGCTGTGAAATCAAAGACGGTTACCCAGAGTTCTCTGACAAGCTAATCAAACAGCTTGGTTGGTGGGACGACCTAACGGCTGAAGAAAAAGCAGCAGCGGAAGGTAAAAACTGGAAAACTGACCTGTCTGGCGGTATTCAACGCGTAGCAATCAAGCACGGTTGTATCCCGTTTGGTAACGCAAAAGCGCGCGCGATTGTTTGGACATTCCCAGACCGCGTACCGCTACACCGTGAGCCGCTATACACGCCTCGTCGTGACCTTGTAACGGATTACCCAACTTGGGACGACAAAGAAGCAATCTTCCGTGTACCAACGCTTTACAAGTCTATCCAGAAAGAAGACAAGTCTGGCGAATACCCAATCATCCTGACTTCTGGTCGCTTGGTTGAGTACGAAGGTGGTGGTGAAGAAACACGTTCAAACCCATGGCTTGCTGAACTTCAACAAGAAATGTTCGTTGAAGTGAACCCGAAAGACGCAAACGATCTTGGCTTCAAAGATGGCGATGACGTTTGGGTTGAAGGTGCAGAAAAAGGCCGCATCAAGGTTAAAGCGATGGTCACTCGTCGTGTTAAACCGGGTCTGGCGTTCATTCCATTCCACTTCGGCGGTAAGTTCGAAGGTGAAGACCTACGTCCTAAGTACCCTGAAGGTACGGATCCTTATGTTGTTGGTGAAGCAGCCAACACGGCAACCACCTACGGTTACGACCCTGTTACTTTGATGCAGGAAACTAAAGTAACCCTATGTAACATTCGTAAAGCGTAAGGAGTCTGACAATGGCACGAATGAAATTCCTATGTGACACCAAACGCTGTATCGAGTGTAACGGCTGTGTTACTGCATGTAAGAACGAAAACGATGATGCACTTGAGTGGGGTATTCAACGTCGTCGCGTGGTAACACTGAACGACGGTGAACCAGGTGAAAACTCAATCTCTGTTGCTTGTATGCACTGTACAGACGCGCCTTGTATGGCAGTTTGTCCAGCTGACTGTTTCGAGCACACAGAAGACGGCATCGTTCTTCACAACAAAGATCTTTGTATCGGTTGTGGTTACTGTCTGTTCGCTTGTCCATTCGGCGCGCCTCAGTTCCCGAAACAAGCATCTTTCGGTGAGCGTGGCAAAATGGACAAATGTACTTTCTGTGCAGGTGGTCCAAACACAGAACCAGGTTCTCTAGAAGAGCGTGAGAAGTACGGTGCGAACCGTATTGCTGAAGGTAAGCTACCTATGTGTGCGTCACTATGTTCAACAAAAGCACTGCTAGCGGGTGATGCAGAGAAAGTATCTGACATCTTCCGTCAACGTGTGGTTGAGCGCGGTGCGAAAAACGCAGGTTGGACAGACGGTAACGATCTTTCTTACGACGCAACCAAAAGCTAAGTAGGAGAGACACATGTTAAATACTCTTAAACGTGCGTCTCTTGTAATGCTGTCGATGATGACAGCATTACTGCTGACCTTTGCGATGCCAGCGTCTGCGCAAGAAGACACATCTCCAGTGGTACAACAGGAGATGACACAACTTGCAGGTGCAGACTTCTGGCGTCAGGTCAAAGAGGGGCAAGAAGGCTATACCACGTCGAAATCAGCGGAACACGGTGTGCTGATCAGTACTCCGGGTGAGACTTGGTACATTCTTAAAGAGAAATGGATGTCTCCTGCGGGCGCTGTCGCGATTTTCGGCAGTATCGCAATGGTTATCATGGCTTACGTATTCGTTGGTCCTCTGATGCTAAGCAAGCCACGTACTGGCAAGAAGATGAAACGCTGGTCTCGACTAGACCGCGCACTACACTGGAGCATGGCGTTTACCTTCTTAACGCTGGCATTCAGTGGTTTGATGCTGGTTTACGGTAAGCACTTCTTGAAGCCGTACGTACCCACTGAGTTCTGGGGCTTCATCGTTATGTTGGCGAAGCAGTACCATAACTACATGGGTCCGCTGTTCTTCATCTTGCTGATGTTTGTTCTACTGAAGTGGTGGCGCAAATCTATCCCTAACATGACAGACATCCGTTGGTTCATGAAAATGGGCGGCATGGTTGGTAAGCATAAAGGTACGCACCCATCGGCTGGTTTCTCGAACGGTGGTGAAAAGGCGATCTACTGGTTGTTGATCTTCTTCGGTGCTATCGCTGCAGTGAGTGGCTTAATTCTGGATTTCCCAATTTTCGGCCAAACTCGTCGCGATATGGAATTGTCTAACCTTGTTCACGCAATTTCGGCACTGATTCTAATCTGTGGCTTCATCTTCCACATCTATATCGGTCTATTCGGTATGGAAGGTGCGTTAGAAGGTATGGTTACCGGTGAAGTTGATGAGACATGGGCGAAAGAGCACCACGATCTTTGGTATGAAGAAGTGAAATCCAAAGAAGCGATGGGCGAAACAGATACGGCAAACACGGAACCAAAAGGAGCGAAAGCGAATGAACAAACCTCATAACGGGATTTGGGTTGCGTACATCCTGAGTTGTTTGACCCCGTTTACGTTTTTGATCTCAGGCGTTGTCGCAATCATTTACGCTGGGTACCGTTTGGATAAAGGCGAAGACAGCGACGTAGTGAACTCACATTACTACGGCTTGATTCGTACTTTCTTCCTATACCTAACGTTCTTTGTTGTACTTATCGTTACGGTAGCAACATCAAATGGTGTGTTAATTGGTGTGAGTGATTATTGGATGCACAGTACGTTGTTAGACTCTGTTGCGTACTTTATCCCTTGGATTGGTATGCTGTTCGCCGTGTTGGCGATTTTAGTGTGGTTTCTACGTATGTACCAAGGTATGAACCAACTGCGCAACAATATGCCGCACAGACCGTCTACAGGTCCAAACCTGTAAAACGGAATCTTTGCTCAAAAGCCTCGCCATCGCGGGGCTTTTTTATGCCTGAAGGACGGAACGACTCCATCAGTTTTTAAACAGAAATTAGAGGCAAATCAGCAGGCTTACGACCATGGTCTAATCCTTATTGCTATTGTTGTTTTTCTATCGGTGTTAAGCTTAATAAAAAAGAGCAACAAGGATCGGTTATGAATTTCCCATACAGAAATATTGTCGTACTTACTGGCGCAGGCATCTCGGCTGAGTCTGGTATTCAAACATTTCGAGCTCAAGATGGTCTTTGGGAGAATCACCGTATTGAGGACGTTGCGACACCAGAAGGGTTTGCGCGCGATCCCGATCTTGTTCAATCGTTCTATAATCAACGTCGCAAAAAACTACAGGGCGAAGATATCAAGCCTAATGCTGCTCATATCGCGCTAGGACGCTTAGAGGAGCAGTTGGAAGGCAAAGTAACTATCATCACTCAAAACATCGACAACCTGCACGAGAGAGGCGGCAGCGCCAATATTATTCACATGCATGGTGAATTGCTTAAAGCGCGTTGTAGTGAATCCAACCAAGTCATCGAGCATTCAGAAGACATTGAAACTGGCGAGTTGTGCCATTGCTGCCAAATTCCTTCGCAAATGCGCCCACATATTGTTTGGTTTGGTGAAATGCCACTGCGCATGGGAGAGATCTACGCGGCATTGGAAGAAGCAGACTTGTTTATTTCTATTGGTACATCTGGTGTCGTATATCCAGCCGCAGGCTTTGTGCATGACGCAAAGATGCACGGTGCGCATACCATTGAGATCAACTTAGAACCAAGTGCCGTCGAGAGTGAGTTTGAAGAGAAGCGTTACGGTAAGGCAAGCATCGAAGTGCCAAAACTGGTAGATGAGATTCTTGCTCTGGAAAACGAAGCTAGCGCTTAAACAAGTTGGTAGAGTATCCATATAAGAAAGGCATCGAAGTGATTCGATGCTTTTTTGTATTTTGGTGCTTTGTATTTTGAAACTTTGTATTCTGGCGCTCTGTAATTTGAACGTTGTAGCTTGAGATACAAACAGCGACCTTCAGATACAAGAAAAGCGACCGAAGCCGCTTTTCTAAACTATTTCGACAGACTGATTAGTTGTCTACTTTTAGCTTTTGGAAGTACTCATCGTAAAGCACGCTAGCTTCACCAACTTCGTCTTGCCATGTACCGCTGTCCATCACTTCTTGTGGTGGGAAGATGCTTGGATCGTTAGCAAATTCTTTCGGTAGTAGAGCGTGCGCTGTTTTCACTGGAGTAGGGTAACCAATCTCTAGTGCGATCTTAGCTGCGTTCTCAGGACGTAGTAGGAAGTCGATCATCTTATGAGCTGCATCAACGTTCTTCGCGCCTGCTGGGATTGCTAGGCTGTCCATCCAGAAGATAGTGCCTTTTTCTGGCCAGATGATGTCAATGTTCGCACCTTCTTGACGAGCCATGTAAGCTGAGCCGTTCCAAAGCATACCAAGTGATACTTCACCTGCTAGGTATGGGTTCGCTGGGAAGTCTGAGTTGAATACCAATACGTTTGGCATTAGCTTTTTCAGTTCTTCGTAAGCCGCTTTGATCTCGTCTGGGTTCGTCGTGTTTGGTGAGTAACCAAGCTTAGTCAATGCAATGTGGAATACTTCGCGAGAATCATCCATCAGCATTAGTTGACCTTCCCATTTGCTATCCCAGAAGTCATCCCATTTAGTTACAGAAGATTTATCTAGCATATCAGCATTGATACCAATACCGGTCGCACCCCAAATGTATGGGATAGAGTAGTTGTTGTTCGGGTCGAACGGCTTGTTCAGGAAGTTGGTGTCTAGATCAGCAAAGTGAGACAGTTTCTCTTTGTCGATCTTTTGCAGCATGCCTTCTTTACGCATTTTAGATACGAAATAGGTAGACGGTACTACCAAGTCGTAACCAGAACCTTGGGTTTTCAACTTCGCGTACATGCTTTCGTTAGACTCGTACGTAGAGTAGATAACTTTGATGCCAGTTTCTTTTGTAAAGTCTTCAAGAACTTCGTTTGGAATGTATTCCGACCAGTTGTAGAAATACAGTTCTTGATCAGCAGCCATTGCAGGGGTAGCGATTAGCGTCGCCGCACACAGTGCGCTTGCGTAGAATTTACTTTTCATTTTATTTCCGTTTTGTTCAGCAATAGGACAAATCAATACTAGTAACAGAAATCGATTTGAGCCAAGTTGCGATAAGCACAATCCCGTTTATTTGGAGTACGAATGATGAGCGTTATGACTTCGAAAGACGATAATGTTCATAGCCGCAGCAAATAAACCTAGCAACGTGTAATTATATCAGTCAATTACAAAAATAGGCAGCGTATTGCTGCCTATTTTCATTTACTAGATGGCTTATTAAGCGATTATTGACCCGCTTTCAGCTTTAGGAAGTAATCTTCGTACTTCACAGTCATGTCGCCAACAGAATCTTGCCATTCAACGCGGTCAAGATCTTCTTGAGAAGGGAACAGTGGCGCAACGTCTTTGAACTTAGCGTTAGATTCTGCAACCGCTGTTAGGTAACCCGTGTCAGCCGAGATTTGCTCTGCGATTTCTGGACGTAGTAGGAAGTCGATCATCTTATGAGCCGCTTCTACGTTCTTCGCACCAGAAGAGATTGCGAAGTTATCAACCCAGCCGATACCGCCTTCTTCAGGGAATACAAGCTTCAGGTTCATACCTTCGTTTTGAGCTGCTGCTGCGCTACCGTTCCAAAGCATACCAACGCCAACTTCACCAGACATGTATGGTGCGCCTGGGTTGTCAGAGTTGAATACTAGAACGTTAGGCATTAGCTTTTGTAGCTCTGCGTACGCTTCGTCGATTTGTTTTGGATCCGTAGAGTTACCTGAGTAACCCAGTTTGCGTAGTGCAATGTGGAACACTTCACGAGTGTCATCCATGAGCATTACTTGACCTTCAAGCTCTGGCTTCCATAGGTCAGCCCAGCTTTGGAAATCGTTTGGATCGTACATGTCTGCGTTCACCGCTAGACCTGTAATCGCCACAACGTGAGGAATAGAGTAGTCGTTATTTGGATCATAAGGCTTGTCTAGGTAGTTCTTGTCTAGGTTGCCGAAGTTCTTCAGCTTAGTCTTATCGATCTTTTGTAGCATGCCTTCGTCACGCATCTTCGCTACGAAGTACGTCGAAGGTACTACTAGGTCATAACCTTGGTTATGAGTTTTTAGCTTTGCATACAAAGTTTCGTTCGACTCGTAAGTCGAGTAGATCACTTTGATGCCAGTTTCTTTAGTAAATTGCTCTAGGATATTACTGTTGATGTAAGGACCCCAGTTCATAAATACTAATTCTTTATCATCCGCTGCCGCTGTACCAGAGAACAGAGAAAGCGCACATGCACTACCAGCTAATAGAGTAGCCCATTTTTTCATTGACGTTAGCTCCAAACCAAACGTTGTCCAATTTTGGACGATAGATAGAAAAACAGAATGGCATGTAACCATTCTGTTTCGTGATGTTAACGGGTGCGGATTCTACTTTACTTTTTCTCTTGCTAGCAACTGAGAAATCACTACCAAGACCAAAGAAACAATCAACATCACCGTTGCTAGGGCGTTCACTTCCGGTGAAATGCCCACCTTAACCATTGAGTAAATCTTCAATGGCAAGATTTCGTAAGTTGGACCTGTTACAAACGAGCTGATAATTACGTCGTCCAGAGACAGGGTAAAGCTCAGTAGCCAACCTGCAGCAACCGCTGGTTTAGCAAGAGGAAGGATGATCTGTTTCAAGATAACCCATTCGCTTGCACCAAGGTCTTTTGCAGCTTCCAACATTTTCACATCAAAGCCATTTAAGCGGCTGTACACTGTTACCACAACGAATGGTAGACAGAAGGTGATGTGAGCAATCAATAGAGTAAAGAAGCCAAGCTGTGCGCCTAATACAAGGAACAGAGCAAGTAATGAAATCGCCATTACAATATCTGGAGACATCATTACGACAAACAGCATGCCGTTTACCGCGCCTTTACCTTTGAACGAGTAACGGAATAGGGCAACAGCCGTTAAGCTACCAATGATGGTTGCCGCTGTTGCAGAGAATACCGCTACGTTCAATGAATGCCATGCAGCCTGCATTAGGCTGTCGTTATTAACTAAGGTTTCGTACCATTTCGTGGTGAAACCGCCCCATTTCATACCAAATTTGTTGGCATTAAATGAGTTAACAATTAAGACGATGATTGGCAGATACAAAAACGCATATACCAGCGCCATAAAGCTAAATCTAACTGTGCGTCCCATTAGTCTAGCTCCACTTTCTTGTTCAATAGTTTGCCTGCTCTGTAGTAAGCGTAAAGCATCACAGCCATTGCGAAGGTGAGGGCGATACTGGTCGCAGCACCAAATGGCCAGTCACGAGCGTTCAGTACTTGGCTCTTAATCACGTTACCAATCAGTAGGTTCTTCGCGCCGCCTAGAAGGTCAGAGATGTAGAACATACCTAGTGCAGGTAGCAGAACCAACAAACAGCCACCGATAATGCCAGGCATTGTCAGAGGTAGAATCACTTTAGTAATGGTTTGGAACTTGTTCGCACCAAGGTCTTTTGCGGCCTCGATGTATGTGTTGTCTAGCTTCTCGATTGCCGAGTAAAGCGGCAAAATCATAAATGGAAGCAAGATGTACACAAGACCAATCATTACTGCTGTTTCGGTATACATTAAACGCATCGGCTTATCGATGATTTCCATTGCCATCAAAGACTTGTTCAAAATGCCTTGAGTACCTAGAACAATCTTTAAGCCGTACGTACGGATCAGAGAGTTAGTCCAAAACGGTACAATCACCAAGAACAACATGAACGGACGCCATTTTTCAGGCATTTTCGCTACGATGTAAGCAAATGGATAACCAATCACCAAACACAACAAAGTTGCGATGATCGCCATGTAGAAAGAGTGCATCAACACTTTTGCATACAGAGGATCGAGTAGGCGAAGGTAGTTGTCGAAAGTAAACGTTAATTCAATTAGGTTCGCTTCATCACGCGTCAAGAAACTTGTACCGATAATCATTAGGTTTGGTACTAACACAAACAGTGTTAGCCAGCCAACGATTAGGGTAATGATCGCGTTCTGAAGATTAAGCTTCTTGCTTATCATTTAGTACTACCTCCCAGCTCTCAACCCAAGTAATAGCGACTTTCTGGCCGAGGGAGTGGTCCACATCTGGATCATCTTCGTTAAAGAATTCGCTTACCATCACGCGCATGCCTGAATCCAACTGGATAACTGAATCAAGCGTCATACCTTTATAGGTACGCTCTGTTACGTGACCTACGATGCCTTTTTCTTCAGACTCTTTGATCTCTTCGATGCGTAAGTCTTCTGGGCGAAGTAGTACTTGTAGCTTGTCACCTGGTTGAGCTTCTTGATCGTAGTAAACAACTGACTCAACGCCTTCAATTTCTGCACGGATACGTTTCTCGTCGATACGCTCTAGCATGGTTGCGTTGAATACGTTGATCTCACCGATAAAGCGAGCAACAAATAGGTTCTTAGGTTCTTCGTAAATCTCACGTGGAGAGCCGTCTTGCTCGATAACACCGTCGCGCATAACAATAATGCGGTCAGACATCGATAGGGCTTCTTCCTGATCGTGCGTAACGAAGATAAAGGTAATACCAAGTTGACGCTGAAGCTGTTTAAGCTCGATTTGCATTTGCTTACGTAGTTTGTAATCAAGTGCAGACAGAGATTCATCTAGCAGCAGTACTTTTGGTTTGTTAACAACCGCACGTGCAATTGCGATACGTTGTTGCTGACCACCTGAAAGCTGGTGAGGCTTACGCTGTGCCATTTTTTCTAGGCGAACCATGCGTAGTGCATCCATAACTCGTGGCTCGATCTCTGCAGCAGGTGTTTTCTGCATGCGAAGACCAAATGCAACGTTTTCAAATACGGTCATATGAGGGAAGAGTGCATAACTCTGAAATACCGTGTTGACGTGCCTTTGCTCTGCAGGAACCTGTGTTACATCTTGGTCATCTAGTACGATTTGACCGTTATCTGCCGTCTCAAAGCCTGCGATCATGCGTAAAACCGTTGTTTTACCACAACCAGAAGGACCAAGAATCGTCAGAAACTCACCATGATTAACATCCAGATTTAAATTACCGATGATTTCCTTACCATCGAAACTTTTGCTAATACCAGATAGACGAACTACTGGCTTTCCTGCTTGCTGTTTAGCGTTCAACGTCTGTATTTCTCCCACGTTCAAATTGGGGTGTATCCAATTGATGTGACATAAGTCATTCACTTTTGAGGCGCGCATCATAATCACCAAAATTGTGAAATCAAAGCATTTTCTTATCTTGAAACAGAAAAAATTTTGCAGGCAAAAGTAAACATTCCTTACCATACTGTTTTTATAGGGGTATTTGCATTTCCGCTATATATAGGCGAGGTATTGATTTCTTGTGCAAATGTTTTCAATTTCATGGATTTGCGAGTGGTTAATTATCGACCAAATAGCAAAGATTGCAAGTATTGAAGCCGAGATCTGATTTTAGACTTGGCAAGATTTCTTTATAATGACGCCCTTATTAATTAACTGGTTTTCCAGAAAAAATTTTACAAGTTAGCCTTGGATAAAATATGAACAACGATTTTGAGAAAGATTTCAACCTTGGAGGGAGTGTAGAGCGAGCTCTTTCTGGCAAGTATGAACTGAAGGCAGGTGCTGTTTTTAGTGAAGCTTGGCGCACTACCATTCAACAGTTTCTGTCCTTCTCACCAGCGATTATTCTATTGCTCTTCGTTCAGTTGGGCATTTTCTATATTGCTTTGCAGCTTCAATTGGGTGATCCCGCAGTCATTCTTGATGCCATCCAAACTCCAGAGTCTTTTACTGCTGACATCGTATCCGCTATTTATGTGGCTAACTTCAGTTACGAAGTGATCAGTGCACCTATTTACGCTGGCATTAGTCTAATGGCGATGAGTCACGTAGCAGGTCTTAAGACGAAAGTGCGCCATGTGGGCAAAGGTCTTCAGTTTACCGTTCCTGTGATTCTAGCTACGTTGTTTAGCTTGATGATGCAGGGCATAGCAGGCATGATTTTCCCGTTGTTATCTCTGTACCTTTCTCTAGCATTTAGCCATTCTATCTTATTGATTTGTGAGAAAAGAGTGCCACCTATGCAGTCACTTCTTTTGTCACTTCGTGCCATCAACAAGAAGCTTTTTGTCGTCGCAGGGCTTTACTTAGGTGTGATGTTGATGTTTATTGTTGCTGCAATGTTCTACGGAATTGGCTTGATCTTCGTGTTGCCGTTCTTCTTCCATTTGAAGGGGATTCTGTACCGCGAAATGTTTGGGATTAAGTTGAAGATCGTAGCAACACAGCAAAATGATAACGATCACGATGGTAACTCTCAGGTGTTTGATGCCTAAATCTTTAAAATCAATGAGTTTACGAGTGGCGGCTATCACAATAGCCGCCACTTTTGTTTCTGTAGGACCATATTTGCACTACGACCGCGAATATCGCAATGCGATTGACTCGCAGGTAGTGCACGGCCCAGTAACACACCCAGACTTGTCCAACCTCTCTTATATTGGTGACATTCCTGATTTCAACTCGATTAAGGACACGAAAGATAAGAAGACAGCGTTCTTCGACTTCCTTCGACCGAAGATAGCGTTAGAAAATCAACGAATCGAAAAAGAGCGAGCATTCCTAACGTCTTTAAAAATCGGCGAGGTGAGCGCTGAGCAAACCTCTTACGCTGAACGTTTGGCTGCACTTTATTCCTATCCATTGAAGGACGATACAGTCACACAAGCTTGGTTGGATGAAATGCTCAAGCGTGTCAACGTGTTACCTGAAGCGTTGGTTTTAACCCAAGCCGCCAATGAATCTGCGTGGGGAACCTCTCGTTTTGCCACTCAAGCAAACAACTTGTTTGGTCAATGGTGTTATAAGAAGGGCTGCGGAATTGTCCCGGCACATCGTGGGGCAGGAAAAACCCATGAAGTAGAAAAATTCGACACAGTACAAGAGTCGGTGCACGGCTACTTTATGAATGTGAATCGCAACCGTGCTTACGCTGATTTACGCGACATTCGCGCTAACTTAGCAGGGAAACACAAGGATTTGTTATCTGTGGCGACGGCATCGGAGCTAACTCATGGTTTGCTCGCGTATTCCGAACGTGGCATCGCTTACGTTAATGACTTACGTGCGATGATTCGTCACAATAACGCTTACTGGACACAATAGAAGAAATAACGGATCGGATGAAGAAGTTAAGCCTAAGTTTACTAGGCAGTGCGGTACTGGTCTTAGCATCGCCTGCAACTCACGCGCAAGAATACATGTTTACGTATTCTAAGCTCTACACACAATTGAAGAACAATGCGAAAGAAGGGCATGACGACGTTAAAGTCGGTGTCTTTTTTGTCGACGCAGACACTAAGAAATTGTGTGAGATAGAAAAAGCATGGATGGAAAAAGAAGAGCATTACGAAGAGTTTGTTATTCCGGCTTCTAAAGAACTTCCTATTCCGATCGACAAGAACTTAAAGTCAGCAAACCCGCTTGTCTTCGTCCAAACGCCGAAAGACACACGATGTGATTACTCTTTAGTTGTGATGACCAAAGAGCCATTACAGGGTAACGTAACTTACGAGCAACTTACGCCTTTGATGCCCCAAATGCAGGCTTTGCTTGAAGATTTAGGCGGTATGTTTGCAGGTTGGTTCACTCCAGAGGTTCAAGGCGTGACGATGGAATTTGCTGACGAGTTGAATGACACCATTACATTCTCCAATGGCACAGAAAAAGCCATAGTGAATGGTAAAGTTCAAGTCGCACTGAGTGATATTGGTGAAGGCGGACATATGACGCTTCCTCAACCAACGACTCGCGTTCTGCCTTATCTACCCAACGCGAAAAAGTAATCGTGATTTGATTTTGAAAGAGCTGCCATGGCGGCTCTTTTTTGTTTTTATTGCCCATCGCGCTGTTTTAGAGTGCATTTATTGACGACTCGGTCACACAAACATTTAATCCTGCGTAAAAAGCTCGTATAATCCACGCCCCATAGAAACCCATGTTAGGAAGCCCTAGTCGATTTATCGGCGATGTGAGAGCCCGCAATGAACCAAGTAGATACAAGAAAAGAAACCCTAGAATTCAACAAGCTTCAGAAACGCCTAAGAAGAAATGTTGGAAATGCCATTACTGATTACAACATGATCGAAGAAGGCGATGTTGTAATGGCATGTATTAGTGGTGGTAAAGATTCATTTGCGATGCTTGATATCCTGTTGAATCTACAAAAGGCAGCACCGATCAAGTTTGAAGTGGTTGCAGTTAACCTTGACCAGAAACAACCTGGTTTCCCTGAGCACATTCTCCCAGATTACTTTGAAACGCTGAACATTCCTTACTACATCGTAGACAAGGACACTTACTCAGTTGTTAAAGAGAAAGTGCCAGAAGGCAAAACAACGTGTGGTCTATGTTCACGTCTTCGTCGTGGTACGCTTTACTCATTCGCAGAGAAGATCGGCGCGACTAAATTGGCGCTTGGCCACCACATGGATGATATCGTAGAAACGATGTTCTTGAACATGTTCCATGGCTCTCGTCTTAAAGCGATGCCTCCAAAGCTTCGTTCAGATGATGGCCGTAACGTTGTGATTCGTCCACTGACATACTGTCGTGAGAAAGACTTAATCAAGTACGCTGAGCACAAAGAGTTCCCAATCATTCCTTGTAACCTATGTGGCTCACAAGAGAACTTACAACGTCAATCAATCAAGGCAATGCTGATTGATTGGGATAAGAAGACACCGGGTCGCGTAGAGGCTATCTTTAAATCCATCCAAAACGTAAGCCCAAGCCAGCTTGCTGACCGTGAATTGTTTGACTTTGAAAACCTTCCATTAGACCGTGAAGGTAACCGCGAAGAATACGAATTCAGTGAAGCTGTAGTTTCTTCGACAAACATCGACGAATCAATGTTTATCGATGTGACCAACATCTAATTCGAAAAAAGGAGGCTAAATGAGCCTCCTTTTTAATTTGCGTGCCTCCAGGGCAGTAAACAGAATAAAAAAATCCCCCAACAATTGGGGGATTTTGATTTCTATATTACTTTAAAAACAGCGCTGTTATGTCGCTGTATTTGGATCGAGCGGACTGATGTAACCGTTTGGTTTTAATGCCAGTACGTCGCAATTGATTTTATCAATCACATGCTCCGCTGTGTTACCAATAAACACCGCAGAAAGCCCCGTACGACCTGTCGTACCAAGAATAACCATTGCGGCATTCAACTTTTCAGCCGTTGCTGGAATGATGTCTTCTGGTAGACCTTGCTCAACGATAGTTTGCTCTTCATCCAAACCGTGTTTCTGACGAAGTGCCTTCATTGCCGTTAGGTGATGGCCACGGACGGCGTCTGTGTACGTCGTTGGGTCAAACTCAGGCAACTCAATCGTGATATTCGCCGGTGTAACCGGGTAAGCATTGACGAGATAAGGTTCTGCATCGAGACGATTGGTGATTTCTTTAAGGCGTTCGACCATCGAATCATTCAGATCAATATGGGTTGGATTTTCCGAACCAACATGAACAGACGCAAGAATCTTCGCATGTTCAGGCCAATCAGCGTTTTTAATTAAAAGTACAGGGATAGGGCACTTACGCAACAAATGCCAATCTGTAGGTGTGAAAATGACGGATTCTAGAACATCGTGCTTGCGCGTTCCCTTAATAACGATGTCGTGACCGCCAGCAAAGACTTCAGCAATGATCGCTTCATAAGGGCGATTATGCCAAACAACACAAACATCAAAGTCGAAGCTATCGTCTAAATACGGTTGGGCTATCTTACGCATCCATTGTTCACGTTGGTGGATAACACCGCGACGCATAGCATCTCTTTCATCGACCGACAGCATTGAGGTCATGTCATACGAAAAATCGTAGATTGACAGAAAGAAAGTGATTCGGCTTCTGGATACACTTTTTCGAGCGAGTTGAACCGCTCTTGCAAGTGCTGGCTGCTCATCGTTATTGATGTCAGCAACAACAAGGATCTTACTGTATATACTCATATCTAAGCCCACTTATTATTGTAAAACCAAATACCGAATATAAGGTAAATCAGTATATTGGAGTACACAAGGTACATTTTTACTGTAGCTCAGTTTGAGGAAGAATTTGAGGACTTTCGAAGGGATTTTAGAAGAAATATGATGTAGCTCATTTTCGAGCTACATCAATTGATAGGGCAGATTAGTCTTTGCTAACGCCAGCAAGTTCCATCAATGCATCGTGATCTAAGATGGTGATGTACTTACCTTTTACGCTCAGAATCTCAGATTTCTGGAAGCGGCCAAGTAGGCGACTGATGGTTTCAACAGTCAGGCCAAGGTAGTTACCGATGTCACCACGAGTCATGGTTAAACGGAACTCACGAGGGCTAAAACCACGTTGCGAGAAACGCGTTGATAGGTTGTAAAGGAAAGCAGCTAAACGTTCTTCCGCGTTCTTTTTAGAAAGCAGAAGGATCATTTCTTGGTCGCCTTTAATTTCGTTACTCATCAAACGCATGATCTGTTGACGAAGTTTAGGCATTTTTCCTGACAGGTCATCAAGGATTTCGTAAGGGATCTCACAAACCATTGATGTTTCGAGTGCCTGAGCGAAACTTGGGTGTAGGTCACCCGTAATCGCGTCGAAACCTACAAGGTCACCTGCTAAATGAAACGCAGTGATTTGCTCATCGCCTTGTTCTGTAATTGTGTAGCTCTTGATCGTGCCAGAGCGGATAGCGTACAGAGATTTTAGCTCATCACCTGCTTTAAAAAGCTCTTGGCCTTTTTGGATTGGCTTTTTACGCTCGATGATTTGATCCAGCTGGTCAAGTTCAGACTCGTTCAGAGTGAACGGAATACACAGTTGGCTAATGCTACAATCTTGGCAATGAATCGCGCAACCGCCTGATTGGATACGCTTTGTTGCAGGTTTTTCAGAAATCATAACAACCTTTCACTATTTGATATACATCAATATTTTATCACTGGTTACTTCTAAAGGGTAGTAAAAAAATGACTGATATCGACTTTCATACTATATGAAACCGAGCATTTTCATTGCTCCGGCGGCAGTATACATGCCATAGCTTATTAGAATTAATGCTGAGATGTTTCTAAATATTAACGATTTTTGCAGGTTCTGAAAATGCCTCGCACCATACCCGATTGCGAGCATCGAAGGTAGAGTCCCCAGCCCAAATGCTAGCATGATTAATCCGCCATTCAATGCGCTGCCCGAAACGGCAGACCAAGTGAGCGCTGAATAGACCAATCCGCATGGCAGCCAACCCCAAACAAAACCAAATGGGAATGCATGGGAGGGGTGCTTCAAGGGAAGTAGGCGTTTTCCTGCAGGGGAAATAAACTTCCAGATATACTGCCCGGCTTTTTCAACAACAAGCAGTCCTTGCCACCATTTAGCAATGTAGAGTGCAACTAAGATCATGAAAAGTGCAGCGACAAATCGAAGCCACGCAAGAGACTGGGTAAGGCCGCTTAACTCTGAAAGGCCTGATATCGCACCTCCAACCATTGCGCCAATTAAAGCGTAGCTTGCAAGTCTGCCAAAGTTATAGAAAAGAGGAATAGAGGAAGAAGGTTTGTTGTTCGGTGCGCCCATGGAAAGGAGAGAGGCGATGCCGCCACACATTCCCATGCAATGACCAGCCCCAACGAGGCCGATCATAAATGCACCAATAAAGTCTGGGCTCATAGAGAAACGCTATTGTTTTTTGTTGTTTGGTTTTTCGTCTTCATCAAGAAGAATGTTGTGTCCTTGTCGCTCTAGATCTTCAAACTGATCACTACGAACAGCCCAAAGGAAGATAGCAACGGCAACACAGACCAATACAATGGCGATAGGGATTAATATGTATAGACTTTCCATGTTTGATCTCTCACTTACTTCTCTTTAAGCAGTCGCAACGAGTTGGATACGACGATGATAGAACTTGCCGACATACCCACTACTGCAACATATGGTGCGACTAAGCCTGCAACTGCCAGCGGCAAAATTAACAGGTTGTAACCCAAAGACCAAGCCAAGTTTTCTCGGATTATCTTTCTTGTACGTATTGCAAGCAATCTTGCCTCTAATAATTTCTCTAAATTATCGCCTAGAAGCGTCATATCTGCTGATGCTTTCGCAACATCCGTACCACCGCCCATCGCGACAGAAAGGTGTGCCCCAGCCAGCGTTGGTGCATCGTTAATACCATCACCAACCATCATAGTGATGTCGTCTTGATCTAACCCTTTAAGATACGCGAGTTTGTCTTCAGGTTTTGCCGATGCGATCACATGGTCTATACCCATTTCATCCGCAACAGGCTGTGCATTTCGTAGTGAATCGCCAGTCAACAACGTTGTTTTAATGCCTGCATCCGCAAAACGTTGGATAAATGCTTTACTTTCTTTACGAATTGGATCGCGGTAGTAGAAGGTTGCGACATGTTCATGATCGACTGAAAGGTATACGGCGTTACCTTCATCGCGATTTTCACCCACAACGAAGCTTGCACTACCGATTTTTACTGTCTTGGTATTCCAAATACCTTGGATACCGGAGCCAATGATATTTTGAACATCACTGACGGTGAAACCTTCACGACCAAACCCTGAAAATGCGCGAGCAATAGGGTGGTTGGCATGAGCTTCGAGTGCGGCAGCAATGGCCAGAGTGTCGGATTCGCTTAAATCAGAGAAGGTTTGGGTTTCACTTATTTCGATGTCGCCTTTGGTCAACGTGCCTGTTTTATCAACCACAAGGTGATTAATCTTACACAGCGTTTCGAAAACATGGCCTTTACGCAGCAAGATACCAAAGTTACCCATACGAGAAGTTGCGCAAGTTAATGCCGTTGGTGTGGCTAAAGATAGAGCACATGGGCAGGTTGCGACCAGAACAGACAACATAATCCAGAATGCATCATCAGGTTTAGTTTGATGCCAGTACAACCAAGTTCCTGCAGAAATAATTAGAATCGCACCAACGAAATAGCGCGCGACTACGTCTGCAATCTCAGCAATTTTTGGTTTGGAGTGCTGTGCTTCATCTTGAAGACGGACTATATTCGAAATCATCGAGTCTGCTTTCGAGTTCGTTACTTCTAGCTCGAAAGACTCCTCACCATTTAATGTACCTGCGTAAACGGCATCTCCGGCTTTCTTAACCACGTGAACGGACTCGCCGGTCAGCATAGATTCATCGATATGGATACGACCGGAAATCACTTTGCCATCTGCCGGTATATGTTCGCCAGGAAGGACACGAATGCGATCACCAACCTTTAAGGTTCTTACCGGGATTTGTTCACCGTCTAGCGTCGTCGCAATCGCTGGGATTAACTTGAGAAGGTTGCCACTAGCTGCTGCTGCTTTGCGACGAGCTCGCATCTCTAAGAATCGACCGACCAACAAGAAGAAGGTAAACATCGAGATCGATTCGAAGAACACTTCGCCTTGTTCAGTCACCGTTGCAACTAAGCTCGCCACATAAGCAAATATGAGTGCAATGGATACAGGAACGTCCATCCCAAGGGTTCGCCCTTTAATGCTGCGCCATGCATTGAGGTAAAAAGGTAGAGCAGAATAGAGCAGTACAGGTGTCGCGAAGATTAAGCTTACCCAGCGGAAGTAGTTTTTAAACTCTGGCTCTAAATCGCCAAAGACTTCTAAATACAATGCTACCGCAAGCATCATTACTTGCATGGTTGCAAGACCCGCTATACCTAGACGATAAAGGTATTGTTTCATTGTATTGTGGTAGGTGGCTTCTTGCTTGTCTGCCTCAAAAGGGGCGGCTTTGTAACCGAGTTTATGAATGACCGACAGCAGTTCACTGAGTCGAACTTGAGTTTTATCCCAAGCGAGTAGAGCGCGGTTGGTTGTGGTGTTAACACGAATGGAAACCAAGCCTTTAACACCCGATACTTGTTTTTCAATCAACCAAGCACAAGCGGCACACGAGACGCCCTCCAAAGAGAGCGTGACTTCAGAAGTGTTCTCATGGTTACGAACAAACTCTGACTGAACATCCTCGTTATCATAATGGATGAGGGCTTGGAGTTGCTCAGGGACTAGATCCGCCTTTTCTGCTGGCGCCGTTCGGTATTGGTAATAGGAGACTAGACCACTATCGACGATAGTCTGAGCGACAGTTTCACAGCCCGGACAACACATATCGCGAATTTCACCCAATATTTCTACTTTGAAATCCGTGTTGGCTGGTACATCTTCACCACAGTGATAACAGGATTTACACATAGATTTACTTCATCAAAGTTGTTGGTTGCGCAGGGAATTCAACTCGACCTTGAATCATCCATTCTTGATTGTGTGGCTCAAGCTCGACGAACCAGGGACCTTTAATGGAGTCTTCTGGCGTTAAGCGATAGTTACCTTTTGCATCTGCTGTAAGCAGCTTCGAGAAATCATGGTCTGATAACGTACGGTGCGTGAACGTCGCAGTTAGCGCAGGGAAGTGCGGTAATTCGCCTTTATTAAAAGTGATGACAACGGTGTTGCCATCAGATGAAACGGTAGCGTTAAGACCAAGATCACGAGCGACATTCATTTTACTAATATCGATATTGATCCCTTTGCCTTTTTTATAATAATCCTCTGCAACCAACGAAACTGAATTGTTGGCGAATACGACCACTGTAACGATTGTCCATACCACAACAGTTAAAGGCAGGATGATCAGGAACCACGGCCAAAATTGTTTATACCAAGGCTTTACCATAAAAAAGTTCTCAACAGCTAAATGAAAAAATGTAAGGCTTTAAATTTAAAGGAAAGACAGCCCCTATGAAAGGGGCTGTTATTGAAATGTTACTTATTGTCAGAGTTGCTTAAACTCCAGACGTATGCCGCGACAAGTTGAACTTTGTCTTCGCCTAGAATGTCCTTCCAAGCTGGCATCACACCAGAGCGACCGTTCATGACTGTTTCTGTTACTGCAGCGCGTGAATCGCCGAATAACCAATCTTGGTCAGTTAGGTCAGGCGCGCCTACAGCAGGGTTACCTTTACCGTCAGTGCCGTGACAAGCTGCACACACAACAAAGCGAGCTTTGCCAGCCTCAGCTTCACGTGCGTTCACTTTACGACCAGATAAGCTTAGCGTGTAGCTTACAACTTCTTGAACACCTTGTTCACCAAGTGCATCTTTCCACGCTGGCATCTGACCGATACGGCCTTGCATGATAGTAGTCACGATAGCTGCTGGCTCACCGCCGTACAGCCATGCATCGTCAGTTAAGTTGGGGAAACCTTTCTGACCGCGAGCATCAGAGCCGTGACATTGCGAACAGTTCTGCAGGAACAAACGTTGACCAACTTTAATTGCTTCAGGATCTTGCGCAATCTCAGGGATAGGGCGTAGACCATCTGCGTTATGAGCAAGCGCGCGGAATGCTTCACCGAAGTAAGCATCTGCACTGCCCAATTCTTTCGCGTACTGATCGAGACGTTTTTGTTCTTGTGCCTCAGATATTGCTTTTTTTGAATCTTCTACGTTGGTTACCGTTTGATTTGAACTGGACCAATTTAGCAAACCTTTAAAGCTTCCTAGTCCAGGGTACATCGCCAAGTAAACAGCAGAAAATACAAAAGTGCTGATAAACAGATAGGTCCACCACTTTGGTAGAGGGTTATTGAGCTCACGAATACCGTCGTACTCGTGTCCCATATCTGCACCTTCCTCGACGCCCATTTTATCCTTAGCGCACCAAGTTAGGAGGATTGCACATCCAACTAGAGTACCGACAGTAATTACGATAACCCAGAGACTCCAGAATGTAGTCATTACTTCTCCACTCCTTGATTATTTGGTTTCACTTGCTCTTCATCTGCAAACACTAGATTGGCATCTTCCTCAAATCGTGCTTTACGCTTTTTACCAAATGCCCACCATACAATGCCAATGAAACTAGCAAAGAGAACAACGGTATAGATGCTGTGAATTGTACCGAAATCCATATCGACTCCTTATTTCATCGCATGACCAAGAGACTGAAGGTATGCGATGACTGCGTCCATCTCAGATTTACCTTGTACATCTTTAGTCGCATTTGCGATTTGCTCATCAGTGTACGGAACACCAAAATTGTCTCTGAAAAGCGTCAATTTCTTAGGAGTAAGCTTCCCATCGAGAATGTTTTCAGCTAACCACGGGTAACCTGGCATTATAGACTCTGGCACCAGTTCGCGAGGGTTGATCAGATGAACACGGTGCCATTCATCAGAGTAACGTCCGCCTACACGAGCCAAATCTGGACCAGTACGCTTAGAACCCCATAGGAATGGGTGTTCCCAAACGCTTTCACCAGCAACAGAGTAGTGACCGTAGCGCTCTGTTTCAGAGCGGAAAGGACGAATCATCTGACTGTGACACACATTACAGCCTTCGCGAATGTAGATGTCACGACCTTCCATCTCTAAAGCACTGTAGGCTCTTAAGTTGTCAACAGGCTCTGTTGTCTGCTTTTGATAGATGAGAGGCGTAATTTCAACAAGCGCCCCCCAGCTAATCGCAAACACGATAAAGATTGCCAATAAACCTACGTTACGCTCTAAGATTTCGTGGCGGTTATTAGAATTATTACTCACACTCAATTCTCCCTAAGCCGGTTGTGGAACTGCTTTTAAGCTCTCTTTCGGGGCACTAACCGTCTTGTAGGTGTTGTATGCCATCAAGAACATACCCGACAAGAAAATAAGACCGCCTAGGAAGCGAACAAAGTAGAATGGATGAGAGGCTGCAACGGATTCAACAAAACTATAAGTCAGTGTGCCGTCAGAGTTAACTGCTCGCCACATTAGCCCTTGCATTACGCCTGAGATCCACATAGCAACGATGTAGAAAACCGTGCCGATAGTCGCCAACCAGAAATGTACATTGATCAGTTTTACTGAGTACATACGTTCCTGACCGAAAAGCTTAGGTACAAGGTGATATACAGAACCGATAGAAACCATGGCTACCCAACCCAATGCTCCAGAGTGAACGTGTCCAATGGTCCAGTCTGTGTAGTGCGATAGTGCGTTCACTGTTTTTATTGCCATCATTGGACCTTCGAATGTAGACATACCATAGAAAGACAATGAAACAATTAGGAAACGCAGAATAGGATCGTATCGAAGTTTATGCCACGCGCCAGACAGCGTCATGATACCGTTGATCATACCACCCCAAGATGGAGCAAATAGAACCAGAGACATCACCATACCGAGGGATTGAGTCCAGTCAGGTAGCGCAGTGTAATGTAAGTGGTGAGGGCCAGCCCAGATATAAAGAGAGATAAGAGCCCAGAAGTGAACGATAGATAAACGGTAAGAGTAGACAGGGCGTTCAGCTTGTTTAGGAACAAAGTAGTACATCATACCTAGGAAACCAGCGGTCAGTAGAAAACCTACCGCATTGTGTCCGTACCACCATTGAACCATAGCATCCACAGCACCGGAGTAAATCGAGTAAGATTTACCAAGTGATACAGGAATAGCCATGCTATTAACGATGTGAAGTACCGCTACTGTGAGGATAAAGGCGCCGAAGAACCAGTTAGCCACATAAATGTGGGAGGTCTTTCGTTTGACCAATGTTCCGAAGAATACGACAGCATATGCTACCCATACGATAGCAATAGCGATATCTATTGGCCATTCAAGCTCTGCGTATTCTTTTGACGATGTGTACCCAAGTGGTAGGGTAATAGCGGCTGCGACGATTATTGCTTGCCATCCCCAGAACGTAAAGGCGACCAGTGGCCCCCCAAAAAGACGCGTTTGACAAGTTCTCTGTACGACATAATAAGATGTTGCGAACAGAGCACTTGTACCAAACGCAAAGATTACCGCATTTGTATGCAGTGGGCGTAAACGACTGAACGTTAACCACGGCGTATCAAAGTTTAGCTGTGGCCAAACTAACTGAGCGGCTATAAACACACCAACACCCATTCCGACAATTCCCCACAAAATAGTGACTAGGGTAAACTGACGAACGACTGTATAGTTGTAGCTTTGCTCTAGCTGCTTTACTTGGCTCATTTGCATGCTTCCAATTTCTAATTAACTACACTTTACTTCCAACACGACTTGCGTCGTAACACCACCCAAGTAAACTCTAGAATTCAAGTGTTATCATCACTTTATTTCCATTGCTGACTTTAATAAAAAGTGGCATTTTCAGCGTGACACTATACTTGAATTAACAATTCAATGACAGAGTAGTAACCTTACAAGGCCTCTGGAAATCATTTTTTATTTAAAAAGTTTGAAGTTTGTAACAAGGATATTAGGAATTATGGCCGCACAAAAGTTAACAAAGGCACGACTTGCACAAATCTTAATCATGCTCAGTCTTTTAATTGGTGCCTTTTTCTGGCGCACCTTTACTTACGAGACGAACAGAGAGGTAGATTGTTCACAAAAACAACGATGTGATGTAACAATTGGTGCTGAGAAAATAATCATAAATAAGACTTCGAAAGGGTTTTCGATCGAAAGCTCAAAAACAGACAGTCTGAAAATTGATCTAAATCAAACGGGGGATTTTATTAATATCGATGATGAATTTCGTGACATCGATTGGAATAGTATTTCTGAGAAGAAGACAATTAATTTCAAATTAAACGAAAACATTGTCCAAGTTCATTTATAAATCAGATCTGACACGAGATAATTACATCTTCTTATGCAATTAATACCGTCATGCTTAGCACTAAATTGTCGCAGTGGTATAACAGTAAAGTGATAACCAATAATAAAATCGTATGCAGTGCCAATCATTATTTACTCATATTACCGACGAATATTTAGCTATCAAACGATTTCGCTCTGAGCTGACTGAGGATAACCTTTCGCATATCGTCTGTTATTACACCGAAGAGTACGATTTCAGAGTAATCCAAAGCGCTTTTGTTGAGCTGTTCCCCGAGACAACCGTTCACGGTGCTAGCTCCTGCCAAGCGATAATGACAAATCATGGTTATCACCAAGGGCCGGTGATTGCGATACTCGCGATTTATGATTCGGGCCAGCACGCATATGGTACGGGTATCTCAACTTTTGGAGCAAATGTTGAAGCGAGTGTAGATGCTGCATTAAACATGGCATTGGTGCATGCAGATAGAATAGGAGAGGTGCCGAATCTCATCCTTTTACACGCAACCCCTGGCCATGAAGAAACCATCATTGAATGTATTGATGAAAGGTTTGGGACGCTAGTCCCTATCATTGGAGGGTCGGCTGCGGATAATAATATCGAAGGTAACTGGTCGATTATTACTTCTCAAGACGCTCAGCAAAACGGTGTTAGCCTGACGCTATTTTACTCATCACAGCCCGTTGATATCGCTTTTAGTGCTGGGCATTCACCAACGGGGATAACGGGTATTGCGACGAAAACGAAAGATCGCATCTTACTAGAGATAGATAATAAACCCGCTCTCGATGTCTACCGTGAGTGGACTAATCACCAAGAGACACAATCCGACAAAGAAAGCTTTCTATTTACCAACTCAAGTGCTTATCCATTGGGGAGAATCGCTGGGCATCTTTACGATAGACCTTACTACAAACTCTCACATCCAATAAGAGAGACCAAACAAGGTGGTATCGAGCTCTTTACAAGTATCCAAGAAGGCGAATCTTTGACGTTGATGCAGGGAAGTCGTCAGCATCTTGTCGCAAGAGCCGCAAGAGTAGTGAACGCAGCATTTAATCAAAAGTTAGAAGAGTCTCGAAAAATAGGGGTAATCAATATCTTTTGTGCTGGTCCTATGCTGCACTTAAAGCAGGACATAAACAGCGTTTGTGAACAAATTAACCAGGAATTAGAGAACCTACCTTTTATTTGCCCGTTTACTTTTGGTGAGCAAGGAAGATTTATAGGTGGCGAAAATGGACATGGAAACTTGATGATATCATCGGCAATTTTCCATAAACCTTATGAAAGATAAATATTTAGAGATTTACCAACAAGAAGCGTTACAAGAGGCACTTGTCGAACTAAAAGAGGCAAGACAGCGAGAGAAACTCTTAGCTGACGAAAACAAAGCAATCTTATCAGCCATTTCTGCTATGAGTGAGGCTCGTAATCGCCACGAAATTTTTTCCGGCCTCAACAGCGTTCTAAAGAAATACATCGACTTTGATGACTTCATCGTCATTACCCGTGACTGCAATCAACAAAATTTCAAAACACTTCTATCGACAAATAGCGTCTTTGATAGAGCTAGCTGGTTACCGGGTAACGCATCGGAGAGGGCGCTCAATGGTGAATGTATTTTGCTGTTTGAACCAATGCGGTTAAAGGAGTTTGAGGGGCTTAACTCCTTTATTAAAAGTCAGGTAAGTTCCATGCTTTTAACTGGTATTCGCTCTGAAGTTACGCAAACTATCATCATACTTGTTGGCGCACAAAAAGGGCACTTTAGTATCGAAAACAAAGAAACCCTCAGGCGCTTTCGACCTTTGATAGAAAGGGCGGTAATCGATATTGAAACGAAAGAAAAGTTACAACGTATCGTAGAGGTGCGTACTTCGCAACTTGCGAAAGCAAGAGAAGAAGCAGAACGCGCTAACCAATCAAAATCTGAATTTCTCGCTATGATGAGTCATGAGATTCGAACCCCTTTGAACTCGGTTTTGGGTATGCTCGACATATTAAGACAGTCGACGTTAACAGAAAGCCAATCTGAAGTTTTGAATCAAATGGAGTGCTCAGCAGATCTGTTATTAGCGATAATTAGCGATATCCTCGATTTGTCCAAAATAGAGTCGGGAAGCTTTCGTCTAAGCGAACAATGGACAAACTTGCGTGACGCGGTAACATTGATCATTTCCCAACAAAAACAGGTAGCTATAAGTAAAAACCTGAGTTTCGAATACCAATGTAACTTGGATAATAACAAGCAATATTGGATCGATTCGACCCGGTTGTCTCAAGTACTTTTCAATTTAATTGGGAACGCCAGCAAATTCACTGATTTTGGTGGTATCAACGTCTCGGTTATTGAACGTGATGGTGAGCTTGTAATCTCAGTGGTGGATACCGGAATTGGAATCCCTAAATCAAAAATCGGACATCTTTTCACTGCTTTCCATCAAGGAGACAGTTCGATTACTCGAAGGTTTGGAGGTACAGGCCTTGGACTTGCTATCACCAAACATTTGGTTGAAATGATGCGAGGAACAATCAGCGTTAAAAGTGAAGAGAATGTTGGATCACACTTTGAAATTAAGATACCTGTGTTAACGAGAAATAATCAAGATAGACCGGTAAAGATAGAGCCCAATCATCCATCAAAAGCAGTGAACCTTCTTGTTGTCGAAGATACAGAGTCTAATCAACTTGTAATTAAACTAATCTTAAACAAGTTAGGACATAATGTTTTTATTGCTAGCCACGGCGCAGAAGCAATCGCATTTCTTGAAGAACAAAGGCAAAACATCGACATCATTTTGATGGACGTCTCAATGCCAATTATGGATGGGATAACAGCGACGAGGCTAATCAGACAGAAAGGCATTAATATTCCAATCATCGCGTTAACAGCTCACGCACTGGAAAGTGACAAAACTACATGCATGAAAGCCGGCATGGACGGTTTTGTTTCAAAACCAGTTCGACGGCAAGAGATCTACGAAGCAATTCAATCGTTAGTTGAAACCGCGTAGCGCGTTAATATAGATCTTAACAATCGTAAGATTATTAAGATCTATATTAAGTATTTTATGGTAAATCACCATTATGTTTAATGACACTATCAAAAAGCGCCGTATTTTAAAATCTGAGAGGGATAGGAGACCAATCTAGAGAAGATTTGGCGTACGTTGATATTTCATTTAACATAACACATATAATGCGCACTGAATTGAGGATCCCACTGGGCTTGAAAACGCTACGGCAAATCCTGCACAAGCCATTGAAATTCCTGCTAATCCAAGCCCGTTATACTTTTTTGCGATGTTTTCCCACATGCCGCGAATCTCTGGATTCTCGTTGCGATCAGCGTGACAACCTAACAATGCAATCTCTGGGTCTATTCCTGATGCTTTCGCCAGAAAAACTGCTTCTGAATCAGAGATATAGCGCTTTCCTTTGCGCATTTCACTAACTCTAGACGCTTGCACATTCAAATCAGCTGCTATTTGTTTGTCTTGTACGTAGTTTTGAGCCTTTTTGTAGGCATCTAACAGTTCACTTTGATACATCTAAATTCCTCCGTTTCCAACATTCTAGCTCATCTGTTCCGATTTTTCGTATCTTGAACTTCCGGAAATTCGGAATTAGGATTCCGTTAAATCGGAATTTGACTACCTTGGTTTGGGCGTTTGCCCTTGACGCTCTCGTCTGGCCTTGGTGGTCACTCTAAACAGTCAAGGTGTTGCTATGAAAAAACTGTCTACTGAAAATGCGATCATTATCGATACAGAAACTACTGGCTTAGGCTCTGACGCAGAAATTGTTGAGTTCACTGCTATCTGTGCGGATTCTGGCAAAGTCATCGTGAACGAACTTGTTAAACCAACTTGTTCTATTCCTGCTGACGCGACAGCGATTCATGGCATCACCAATGAAGACGTTAAAGACGCGCCCGACTTTCATTTAGTCTTTTCAAATTACTTTCTCCCGCTTCTTAATGGTCGTCCAATCATCATCTACAACTCAGATTTTGATACGCGCTTAATCATCCAATCTTTGGATAAGCACTGTAACGCTGCTTACGTCCAAACTGTTCACGATTTGTTTTTCAAGTTCTGCGTTCCTCAGTGCGCAATGCTTTGGTACGCCGAGTTCTTCGGTGTTTGGAATGAACACCATGAAGATTACAAGTGGCAATCTCTAACTAACGCCTGTGCTCAACAACAAGTTGATGTGTCTGACTTAACCGCGCACCGAGCTCTGGCCGATTGCGAAATGACTCGTCGATTAATTCACGCTGTTAACTCACAGATTGAAAACCAAAACAATCAAAACTGTGACGGTGTCACTAAGTATAGTTCAAAGGCATAACCCATGAACGAAGCCCAAACCATCTATTACGACTTGCTGCCTGACTACACGGTTTCTGTGTTGGTCAAAGGCTGTGAAGAATGGGATTTACTTAAGTCTATGTCTCATCTCGAATCTTGGGCTTCGTCTGAATTTGTCTCTTATGAGTTGGTGTCTATCACCAACACTACTTACCAAGAACGCGTTGATTTAGGGGTCTTCGATGACTACTGCAACTAACATCCTTAAGAAATTCGATGAGCAGTCTGTTCATATTGACTACCTATGTTTTACATTTGCAGTCAAGGACTTACGCCATTGTCACAACGCGATTCAACGTCTTCACAAGCATGAGGAATACAAAGGTTTAGCGCCTAAATCTCTGTTACAACGTCACTGTAAGGCGCCTAAGTTCCCTGCTCCACCTCAGTTTAATGCGACCATCGCAGGCACTGCTGAAGAGATTGAAGCGTACAACAACGCCTTTGATATCTGTTACCGCAATTACCTAGAAGATTGCCTGCGCATCTTCACCAATCAGGTGCTTGGCTTGTCGCTTTCTGCACCTCGTGGCCTTGGCTTTCAGTTCTATTCTGAGTCTATGAAGTTGACCTCACCAGACGGTGAAGACTTCTGTGGTTTCGTGGGTATTGGTGGCAACAATGACACGGTGCATTTCCAAATTAATGGCACTGGTTGTAAGCATGTGTTTGCTCGTCGCGCGCCTTGGTCGCTGCATGATTGGCTTACTAACGTTCTTGGTGTTCAAACACTCGCGCGTGTCGATCTCGCTTACGATGATTACGACGGTATCTTTGATTGTGAATACGCGCGCAAAGCTTGGAATGATGATGCTTTCCGTACGGCTGAGCGTGGCCGTAATCCGGTTCTGCATGTTGACCATACGATTGCGGGCTTTCGTGATGGCCGTCCTGATTACACCAAAGAGCAATACTCTGTCGGCTCTCGTACTTCTCGCATCTACTGGCGTATCTACAACAAGGCTCTTGAGCAGAAACTCGCGAACACGGGTTTGGTTTGGTACCGCTCAGAAGTTGAACTTAAAAAATGGAACATCGATGTGCTGTTGAATCCTGCTGGCGCATTCGCGGCCATCAACGACTTCGCAGCGTCGATTTCTACTGCAAAACAATTCAATACAAAACCTGTCCCGACTAAACGTGCGGCGCTAGACCTGTTGGCTTCGGCTCACTGGATGCGTCGCCAGTACGGGAAAATCCTGAACTCTTTAATCGAATTCCATGAGGGCGACATTGAAACCGTTGTCGGCTCGCTCGTCCGTGATGGAACCAAATTCACCTTCCCCGATACCTACGGCAAGTTGGTGACACACATATTGGAGACCTAACAAATGTCTAAATCTGTTTTTGTCCTAGGCATGGACATCACTTGGAACTCGGCACGTGGTGATAGTGCACAACTGAACATCTCGCGCCCACTACGTGAAATTAACTCGGAGAAATTCAAGCGTCGCACCATCGGCGAATCTGGTGACGTAAACCCACAATGGGATCAACCTTTGATGATTGATCATGAAT
>NZ_JAHGAD010000082.1:0-7612 GCF_030248375.1 Vibrio sp. B181a
GTGGACAGAGGCATTGATGTGCTCATCACCAACCCCGAACTGGTCAAAACCGGACTCGACTTGTTGGAGTTTCCGTCGATTGTGTTCACCAACACCGGCTACAACGTCTATACGCTGATGCAAGCCGCAAGGCGCAGCTGGCGTATCGGTCAACGTGAAGATGTGGACGTGACCTTTTTAGGCTATCAAGGCAGCGCGCAAATGGCGTGCCTGGAATTGATGGCCAAGAAAATCGCGGTCACCCAATCCACCTCTGGCGACATGCCCGATAACGGACTGGATATCCTCAACAGCGATGGCGACAGTGTGGAAGTGGCATTAGCTAAATCATTGCTACGACAGACTCAACATTAACCTGACATACCACCCTAACTGGGCACTTGTACCCAGTTAGGGTTCAGGTGCTCTTCAACCAAAAGGTTTTATCATGAAGCAAACCATAACGTTAGAGCACGCGCTTGCGCTTGCTTATTTCAAAGAAGGGTTCCCTTACGAGGAAGACAATACCGTGCTGTTTGAAGAGGTGTCCAATGGTGGGGATTTAGAGTTCTTTATGTTAGTACTGGAACAATTTATTCCTACAGTGGAGGCGCATCTGGAGCAATACGAACTGGAAGCCCCTGATAGGCTGTATCTCTTTTATGGTGAGGTTTTTCCTCATGAGCTTAAAAAATTATTGATGGTCACCCCCACACCAACCGAGAAACAACTTATCCAATGCACAGAACTCAGTCTCAATGCGATAGCGCATTCGATGTGCGACATTAGACAAACGTTATAACGACTAACCCTAACCGGGAGCCTGCCTCCCGGTTCGCTCCCTTTTTACTTTGAATACAATTGGAGCAACGTATGCACAACATGAACCACGTATTGACTGAGCTGATGGTCTGGCTCGAAGACAACATGACCAGCCAAAGTGAGCTGCACTTTGATAACAAAGGGCAGATTGACTCAGCGCAGGTTTACCAAGCCTTAACCATGCAGTTAACCACACTACGTCCTTGTGAGGCGTTGAAGCAGCATTTAGCGCTGTCTCATGCCTTGCTGGCTCAGACCATGCACTTACTGCGTATCCACCGACCCGATGATGCCGTTCAACCTCGGCTTATCACCTTGATTGAGCACAAAGCCTCGAACGGGGTGTTTGTTTCGCCGAGTACCCACCCAGAGCCGTATCGAGAGTTTCATTACTACATCGATGCCAACAACACGCTATGGGCGTTAATGGTGATGGATGAGCAAGAGCGCATCATCGATGCGTACTTGCATCCTGAGCTTTACGCCAATCCCGAAGTGTTTGCGCTTTGTGTGTATCAAACCAAGGAGGCAATATGATGAGAACCAAAGACGCGCGCTTACGTATCGCGAATACCATCTTGGCACAACTGAGTGGCAACCGATTCATCGTGATGACCGGAGCCAAGCAGTTTGTGGCGATAGAGCAGGGGCTGATGTTCACGCTACCCGCTCGCCTTGCCAAGCTGGGTATCAATAAAGTACGCGTGGAGCTGGCCGCCAGTGACACGTACACCATTGAGGTTTTACAAGAGTCAGGCGTGTACTGCGTTCAATTGGAGCAGACCTTTGAGGATTTGACCGGCGTTTACACGCGCTTTTGAGATGAGAAAAGGTTATGAACTATTGCATCAACTGCGGAGAAAAGGGCACACTACGTGCACTTGAGGTTCCAGAAAATGAAGATCCCCCGTTCCTAGAACGCGGAGACTTTGGAGCAGATAACCGCTATAGCCAAGAGCAGCCTGTCACGATACTAAGGTGCCAGACCTGCCAACACGAGATGATTGATTTATCGTCTTAAGCACTGAGGGGAGGGCAGTCATGTCCTCCCCTTCTTTTTTATTGTTCTTTACACGACCACATTGAACCAACACCCAACCGCCCTTGCGACGACACTCAATCAGCCAGAAAACCATACACGGAACCAAAGGGTAGGCTCCGCCAAAGGGATAAAAGGGAGCAAGGGAAGGGTTTTCCCAAGGGAAAAGCCCTATCCAGAAAGGGTGAAAGGGCGAGTCTAAGTTGCAAGTGCGACTACTTAATAGCGAGGTTAACAATAAATTGATTTAAGCAAAGGGGAACAACCCCCATTGTAAGGTACTAGTTATTGTTCAATAACTTTATAAAACAACAACTTACGAAAGACATAAAAAAGGGTCGCTACAGGTCATTGTACGTAGGACCATCTACCTAACATACGGGAGATCTTACTACAATAACGCGGAAGCGTTCACCAACACAATTGAAGTTAGCTGTCACTACACCCTAGAGCAGTGGTCATTCTAGATTCACAAAATAGCATTTGAACTATGAATTTAAGATTTGCCTAGTCAAACGCTCTATCTCACGCATCTTTTCAACCCCGACTCTAGACAACTCTATTTTCATTGTTTTACCGTCTGGGCTTATCTTCGTTCTTGCGTAAGCTTTTTTATCCGTAAATTGACATAGCTCACGAGTTGACCACTCAGGCTTAGGTTGCTTCTTCAATAAATGCTCAACAAACTCTTCTAGCTCTTTGAGAGTAGCAGCCTGCTTATCAGAAACAGTTGTACCAAGTTCGATACCTCTCAACTTTTGGGTAAAAGACTCCATTGTATCTTTAATATTCTTGTTTGCTCTAGAAAGCTGATTTTGAATTTTCGTCAAAGAACTATAGTAACTATTAGGAATTCCCTCATAATCAACAAACACTGCTAAGATATCTTTTGATACCTTGTTCGCAGCCAGTCGCTTACGTAATGACTCTCGACCGATAGATAACTCTTCCGCCAAGTCTTCTATCTTCATAGCATCGACATCAAGAGATTTTCGCTCAGCAATACGCAGAAGGTACTGCGCATGCTCAGGGTAGGACCATCTCTTAACCTCTTGGCTATCATTAATAATTGCTAGAATTTGCTCGTCCGTAATATCACCTTGAATCTCCCAAAGAGGTAAATCTACATTACTATGAGCACAGCAAAAACGGCGTCGGCTCGCATCTAAAAGAAGTAACTTTCCACTAAACAAGCACCGAACAGCAACCCCTTCTTGGTTTACACCATTTTCTTTAATCGAAGGAAGAATATCTCGTACAGCCTCAATACTCAGTGCTTCTTGGTTTCTTGGGTTAAGTGGATGAATATCGGTTTTTGTGTTAATATCAGAAGACGGAACAATAACTCGTTTCGCTATCAAATTACCATTCAAGTAACTTCTGGTAACTGCGCTCCCTTTCATCAACGACGCTCGCGAACTAGCCTGCCCAGTAAGCAAGCCTTTACCTTTCTTTGTCATAATTAATCACTCTTGCTTGATAATACTTTTATTTCTGAGATCAGCGTGCTGTATACTTCAGTAACTGACGTTATAGCGTCATGATATTGAATATCGGTACACATGCTTTCCGTTTTGATAATGTCAAAGATAGAACGGTTCTTTTCAGCTGCTTCTTGAAAGAAAGGACTATGTTTAATCGGTTTAGTAATCATATCACTACCAACCGTTTGTAAAAGGCGATCAAATATCTTCCTTTCTTGTCGATTTGACTCGTTGTAATTAACAGGAAGAATTTTGAACCATTCTATGTTTCCTCCCTTTGAAGGCACATCCTCAAGCTGTTCTTCCAATGTTAGCAGATACGACATTGTACTTACGTAGTCGTAAATCCTTGGTGAAATGGGAGTAAGCATCATATCTGATGCTTCAATCGCCGACCATGTGATAGGACTGTTTTGCGGCGGCAAATCTAGATATATGATGTCATATTGCGACTTTAAAACAGGAACAATTTTTTGAGCGAATGTAGTTAGTAACTTTACACGCTTTTCTTCATTTAAAGTCCAATATAGCTTCGTAAACTGCTCATCTGTCGGAAACGCAGTCATGACATCTAAATTTGGTAAATGTGTAGAGAAAGGAGAAGCTAGTACAACATCTTCAAAGCGATGCCCAGCCTCTAAAAATTCTAATGCTTCATTATCGAATTCGCGCTCGTAGTCACCATCAAACAAGGCACACACAAGATCACAAAGGGTAATATAAACTTCCTCAGAATCTCCATCGACGTTCACAATACCTCTCATACTCCCTTGTGGATCTAGGTCAAGTATAAGAACTCGAGCATTCAGTGATCTATCTAAGGATGTCTTTACGGCTAGGGCAGTAGCTGTTGTTGATTTACCTGTACCACCTTTATAATTTCCAACACAGACGACTTTTGATTCGTGATTATCAGAGAATTTTGGAAACTCAAGATGTTCCATTAACTTATACACTTCGCGTAGTGGAAACATAAGAGAGCGATTGTACAAATAAGGTTCGCTTATCACACCTTCATCAATAAATTGTGCAATTCGTTTATTATAAGTGTTCTTAGACAACCCTAGAATGTCCACCCCAAGAGTGGTCTTGTTCACCGCATGATTATGGACTAATCGAGTAACTCCATTCTCTAGCACATCATCTTTCAGACGAATCGCTGTTTGTTCAGCTAGCTCTTCCTTAATGCTCAAGTTTTTTTCGAACATAGCTCTACCGAGCAGTCCTACCTTGTCTTTGAAGTTCATACTTATAGCCCTTATTTAATACTTACATCGCATAGGAAGAAACATAATTTAAAATTGAACCATAAACAAGTTCATTTTTAAATTAATGGTTCAACCTAATAAACTCAAACTGCACGTACGTATAGCTTTCCATCACTATAAACATGATCATCAATGTGGTGTGACACCAAAATTTAGCCATCTATTACATTAAGTAGACAAAAAATTGGTGTTTTAGTGATAAAACACCAATTTTTTGTTATGTTTGAATCATTGATTACATATTTTTGGTGCTAACAATGGCAAAGATAGCGAAAGAAGCCCTCCCAATTCACATAAAGAAGGGACACCAATTAGTTTTTAGTAGACAAGACTTATCAGCTCGTGAAGCTGATATGTTCGCATTAATGGTTGCTCATATGAGCCCGGAAGACTGGGACAGTCAAACACCTGAGTACACATTCTCAGCCCACCAACTATCCGAGTGGTTAAACATCGAATCTAAGCATGTAGGATATACATTAGATCCTGTTGCAGAACGGCTAGCTAAAAAGACTATTGGGATCAGAACAGATGCGAATAATGAGCGAGAGTTTGATCATATAACTTTGTTTAAGCGGATTTATTATAAAAACCGAATGCTTACGATGATACCTAACGACGAATTACGTTCTGAATACATAGAGTACAAGCAAGGCTTTGCGCTAATAAATACCCATAACTACCTTGCTTTAAAAAAAGAGTATGCCAAAAGACTGTACGAACTTCTGAGTAGATTTAAGTCAGGAGGAACTTCTATCCATAAACAATCTTTAGATGATCTGAGAGGTTTGTTTGGAATTCTCGATGAAAGAGGGCGTTTAAAAGATGATAAGAAATCATTCAAAAACAATAGTGTTTTGATCAATCGATGTATTAAATCTTCTATTGAAGAAATCTCGACCAATTTGAAGACCAAAAAAGAGATCGCTTTTTTAGATGGAAATGAGGGCCATAAGGGCTTCAACCTAATCAAAAGAGGTCGAACTATCGTAGGCATTGAGTTCCTCTACAAATGGATGGGTGACCAACCAATTGAAGAAATGAACCATCAAGCAGCAAGAGATATTATCAAAAAGCTTGAGCTAAAGCGCTTACAAACGAACACAATGTTGGAAATCAATGAGTTAAAGTCATTATCTATGGCGTATCATATCGTAGGAGATGAGGAGGTTGCTCTAAAAATCGAGCGTGCAATAGAGCAAAGAATGGAATCAGCTAACATACCTTCTGAGCAAAATTTAGACCAAGAAGATGATGAATACCAATCAATTAAAGAAAAGATTGAAGAACTCAAGCAACTAAATGGCTCCCCTGATTACTGATCATTTTATTGGTGTTTTACTTTGGTTACACCAATAAAGTGATCAGTAAAGAAAATACACCAATATTTTGTTAATCAAACACCACTAAAGAGATCTGAAACACCAAAAAAAGTTACCATTGCACCAACAACAAGATCAGAAATACCAAAAATAAGATCTTAAACACCAATAAAAAGATCTTGAACACCAATAAAAAGATCTTTCATGGTTTTTTTTTTCTTTACATTCAAAGCTTTAGCCAAAGCTATAGTTTTAATAGAGTTAATAGTTTAATAATAAATACATAAAACTAATAGCCTCTTATAGCTGATGTGGATAAGTGGAAAATCAGAGATTTACACACTTATCCACATCGTGGCTTCGCCAATCAATTTTTTTTGTTCTCTTGAAAACACACCTTCCCTCTATGAAAGCATCTTTTTGGCAGCCTCAAGAAGATACAAGTCTTCCTCTGGAAGCTGGCGAATGAATTGAATTATTTCCTGCTTTATCTCAGGAAGTTCTTTTTCATTTCTATATGATATTTGTAATACCTGATTAGCATCCACATTTAACAACTTGCAAAGCGGCCCCAGCTTCTCCACAGAAATCTTTCCTGTACGTGCCCAACGACCAACCAGCGAACGTGAGACACCAAGTTCATTTGCAATTTGGTAATTACTTAGGCCGCTATTTTTTATCACGGCAATAATGGCTAGCTCTATTTGAGTCATATCACTCATTTGTTTTGTCAAAAGCAAAAGGAGCTTTGATTTTATGATGATTAAATTGAACCAATAAGTACTACATGTAGAACATATAGTGCTACATGTTGATCTTTTAATCTAAAACACTTAGAGTTATCACGCTCTTTAAAAACTAGCCCACCCAGCGATGCTGACAACACCGCTGCAGAACTGGCACAGAATTTAGTGCGCGCATCCCACTGCGCACTAAATAAGCGAGCCCCTTTGCTCTGGGGCTCGCTTTCTTCCTTTAGATTGCAAATATTTTGTGACACATAGTCACACTTTGAAACATTTATGAAATGTTGAGGGAACTTAATTTTACAGGGAAATAAAACAGTAACATTCTGATTAAACAACATTTTGTATGTTAAAGTGGTTAAAAAGACAGCAATAATACTGAGGGTATATGTAAATGGTTGATTATTTAATTGTTTTGCCGCAATCGTTACCCTTCCTGCCAATCATAAAAAACGAGTTTCACTACAACTAAAACACATATTACGTAGTGAAGCACAACGCAGTAACGGCAAGGCTCTTTAACAATCTAGGTTTGTTCTCGCGAATAGTATGGCCAACGTGGGGCAGAGGCTCAGGCTTGATCTCCCAATAGAGGAGTGAACCCTCTCCACACGGCAGCAGCGACAGATGTCTCATTTTTCCACGGAGGAAAAACCAAGGGGTTGATCTCTTCGGTCAACTTTTATACGGTAATAGACGCCTGCCATCAGCGCAGCCAAGCACACGGGGTTTACCCCCCTTAAATGGCGTTCTGAAACGTGTCGCGGCTTCTTATTGGATAAGAAGTTGGAATGCATACTTACTACTGCCCTCAGCCTACGTTGTAGCGCTCTGGTGCTATCAAAACCACGAGCCTTGCGCTCGTTATGCTTCACCATGATGCGGCTTCGGCTCGCGGTGACGCTCACCAATTCAGACAGAGAACAAGGCCGCCTTGCGCCTTGGTTTTTCC
>NZ_JAHGAD010000083.1:0-7418 GCF_030248375.1 Vibrio sp. B181a
TGTTGTGGCCGTGACGGTGCCGGTTCCTGCGAATGCGTCAATTACAGAAAGTTCTTTGGCGAGATTTGCAGTACCAGGGGACCCAAGTCGTAACCGAATGGAAACGGACATCGACATGAACAATTTTGGTCTGCAGAACGTGCAGGTCATTAATGGTCAAGCGGGTAACTTTAATACGGGTAAATTCACGTCGTCACTGCATTCACAAGGTACGGCACAAGTCGATGGCAACGCTTCTTTCGGGTCCTCAGTAAGTGTGGCGGAAACCGTTACGGCGAAGCGCGTAGCGGCAGATGAACTGTCAGGAACCGTCGTGAACGGTGAGAGTGCTTCATTTAATGGGTTGACTGTTGAAGGTGGTGCTGCAGTGAATGGTTTGCTGCAAGTAAATTCATTGCAGTCAGCATCTACGATTAATGGTGCAGAGGTCAATGCGACGAAAAGCATCACGACGCCATTGATGGTGGCTACGAGGGTAGACGCTACCGAAGTGTTAGCAGATAGCGCGGTGATTCGCGGAGGGTTAACTGCAGAGACAGGTTCATTTAATGAATTGGGAGTTAGTACGCTAACGGCCTCTTTAGCAAACATAAACGGTCCACTTACCGTGAGTGGGAGTTCTGATTTTGTTGGTGATGCGGTTTTCCGTAATAACGTACTTATCCATGGTGGTTTAGAGGTCATCAGTGTAGCAACGGTTGGTGAAATCAAAGAAGGCGGTCAATTCCTGAAAGATCGCTATCTTGGAATTGATGCGACCGCTAAGAATGCGGATAAGTTAGGTGGTATTGCGGCGTCAGTTTATGCGCGTAAAGATCAAGCGAACACATGGAGCCAAGCACAGACCTTTAGCAATAGAGTGAATGCAAACGGCGAAATTTATGCGAACGGTAAGCGTGTCGTAGATGCAGCAGGGAAATTGTATTACCAAGGTGCAGACATTGACTCTCGTTATCTTGGCATCAATGCGACAGCGAAAAATGCCGACAAATTAGGGAATGTGGCGGCTTCTGTTTATGCGCGTAAGGACCAAGCAAACACTTGGAGCCAAGCGCAGACGTTTAGCAATCGTATTAATGCGAATGGTCAAATCTATGCGAATGGCAAACGTGTTGTAGATAGCGCAGGTAAACTGTATTACCAAGGGGCAGATATTGATTCTCGTTATCTTGGTATCAATGCAAAAGCGAAAGACGCTTATAAATCCGATTACGCGACGAAAGCAGGAAGCGCGGATTACGCTACAAACGCAGGTAAATTGGCGAACATCGATGCCAGTCGTTTTGCGCGTCGTGATGCGGTAAATACCTTTACTTCGACCCAAACTATGAGTGGCCGTTTGAATGCCAATAGAGAAGTCTATGCGAACGGTAAGCGAGTTATTGGTACTGATGGGACGTTGTATTACCGTGGCGATAATCTAGATAATCGTTACTTGGGTAAAACAGCGAAGGCGGTGAGCGCTGGAACTGCAGATTACGCGACAAATGCAGGTAAGTTAGGTGGCGTGTCGGCAGGTTACTTTGCGCGTAAAGACGTTGTAAATGTGTGGGATGCTAATCAGACATTTAATCGAGGTATTAATGTGCTTTCTACTGCATCGTTAAGCTCTTTAGCCGTCAGTGGAAATTCAACGTTTAATGGTTCAGCGACGTTCAATGGTTCGGTAGCCATGAAGCGTGGGGTTAACGTTAGCGGAGGCAATGTACAAGTACACTCATCTAATGACGTTCGTGTTGGGTCTATCTCGATGAAGCAAATGTATCAAGATATTCAGGACCTTAAAAATGCAAGTGGCGGCGGCGGTGGCGGTGGTTGGACAACAATTTATGATGGACCAGGGACCAACTACGTGAATATAACTGCTGACTTTACAAAGTGGAGAGTAACATATACTTATTCCCAAGGAAGTGGAACATCTAGTGGTGAGGCTTCGTATGGTTCACCTATTGGGGCAACTGTATCTCAACGTTGCGGGTTTGCTTCGGCACAAGTTACTGTTGGACATAGTTTGGTTCGGGGGGCAAATACTTTCCCAAGTCAAGGCCGCAAAACCGAAACAGTACCAGGGGAGCGTCATGATTGGAGCTGCACGGCCAAAATTACAAACTTTAAAGTTAAGAAGCTAGAAATATTTCGATAACGAATAAAAGAAAAGCCCATAAACTGGGCTTTTTTTATACTTGCTGAATTGGAAATGCCGTTACGGGAAGGTTTTTCGTTAGAAAGGTATCTAGTTCACGGTGAGCACTTATTACCGAATGGCCGTTATCACGTAACTCACAATAGAGGTTATCCAAGTGGATTAGGTGATCGTCGTAGTAAACGCTTTTCGGATATAGAGAAAGTGTTGCCATAAACTCTTTCAATTCACACCCTACTCCAAAATGTCGCTCCAGCTTGAAAGTATGAGTAACTTTAGTCTCAAAGATAGGAACGGAAGAAACGATAACTTCTCCATAACCTGCTTTCCTATCGGTAGTGATAAATCCAAAATAAACAGGCATTGGCATCGATGAAACGATGGCAGATAGCTTTTTAATTGTGTTTTGCATGAGGTCTTTCATGGTTGTTCCTTACTGCAACGGCAGTGTAATTAAATTCATCCTTACTATGAATAATTGATGTGGAAATAGGTAGTAAAATCCCCGCTTAAATCCGTAAAAGTAGTGCGTAAATGCGAGACTGTTTCTATGAGTTGGTAATATCTGGAGTAGAAAGGCAAAGGTAAACTGGAGAACACGATGAACTTGTACGAGCGTATTGCCCAAAGTCAGTTAGATAATTGGGAGTTGCCATCGGATGATTTAAGAGTCGATTTAAAGAAGGGCCTTGTATCGTTCGGTGGTGAATTACGAAATGCAACGGTGATTCGTTGTGCTCAACTTGCGGCTTATCGAGGTCAGATCAAAGAAAGTAAATTGAAAAACGATATTGATCGTTTAAAGAAAGAAGGTGCGTGTTGGCATCTGCAAGTATCAGAAGAAGGTCTACCTCTAGTGTTAGTATCTGGAGTTGAGCACAATGATGCAGTCTATGTTCGCACTGCGAACGAAATTCAAAAAATCGTGGATCAATGTCGCGAATCAATAGAACTTACAGTTAAAGAGGTTCATAGCGCTACTAAGGGCTATCGCAATGTAACTATGCTGAAGGTCAAGAAGACTAAAAACTTTGAGGTTAGATTCTTAAAAGAGCTTGATGAAGCTTGTTGCGTGAAAGACTGGGACGATGACGTTTTCGACTCTTTAGTTGAAAGCATGGCTGCGGGGCAGCGAGGCATGTTTAGCTTAAAAGTGCATGTAATAGACTTGCGATCTAACGTCCTAATTGGAGAAGTCCAACAAGGGGGATGCCAATTAGAGTTAGATGGTAAAGCATTGACCGGTACAAACATCATAGAACGTGCTCTTCTTCATCGTGCTATTGCAATGGCAAGAATGGAAGGTAGTCATTATCTCCACGCTTAACTATAAAGCGGCATTGGAGATGGAAATTTTGGTGGTCTTTGGAATACTAAACGGGAAATTGAAATGTAACTGTTGTTATAAAGGATCACCAAATGAAATTATTACATGTAACGCAAATTGGACTAAACAGAGGCCGTAAGAGAATTTGGTTAGAATTTGACTATTTAGAGATGGCAGGTTTTAAACCAGGTCAATTTTTGCGAGTTCAAACCAATGCCGAATGCATTGAAATTGAAGTAGTAAATAGTGAATCGGATAGCAATAAAAAGGTCTCTCGTCGCGGGGAAAAACCTTTGATTGAAATACCGGAAAAGCTCATACACTTTGCCGAACACATCAAGAAGTTAAGGTTAGCATTTACCCCTAATAAGTTAAAAATTACGCCTCACCATAGTTATGCCCGTACTGCTAGTCGTGTTGAGCGTTTAGCAAATAAGGTGCGACGTGGTGAAACACTTGATTTAATGACACTGTTTAGCGGGGGGGAAGTTTTTGGCAGTGCAGCTCATGAAGGTTTGGAATCAGCTTCTATACCATCTAGGATTGCTGTATGCGTTGAAAAAGAAACGAAGTTTCTCAAGTCATCATTAGCGAATAATCAGCATTTGTTCGATAGTGAGAGCGTATTAATAAACGCAAAAATTGAGGATTTGGATCTTAACGCGTTAGGCAAGCCAATTGATGCTGCGATAGTCTCGATTCCATGCACCGGAGCTTCAATTGCTGGGCGTACAAAAAACAAGCTGAAGAGTGCGGAACAACACGAAGGCGTTGGACATTTATTTCACTATACCCTCAACTGGTTAGCTAAAGTAAATACACCGTTGATCATGTTTGAATGCGTACCTCAGTATCGGAACACTGCATCAATGGAAGTCATTCGGGGTGTGCTGTGTGACGATGGTTATACGCTAGTGGAAACTGTTCAGAATGGGCAGGACTTTGGAGCCATTGAAAATCGTTCACGTATGATCGCTATAGCTTTTTCTAATGAGTTGTTAGGTTGCTTTGGTGGCTTTGCAGATGAGATAAAGAGTTATTACAGTGAAGTTAAGCAATGTGTTGGTGATATTCTAGAAGATATAGAAGTCAATTCAGCACGTTGGAAGCCATTCACGTATCTCATTGAGAAGGAAAAAAGAGACATCGAGAACGGTAAGGGTTTTAGAAGGGCAATAGCACTTAGGAACTCATCAAAGGTCCCTGTCATTGGATTTGACTATGCCAAATGTCGTTCTAATGAACCGTTTGTCCTCTTAGATGAAGCGGAATATGAAGGATTATCTCGCATATTCACAAGTAAAGAACATGCTGCTTTAAAGACGATTCCTAATCGTATTATTGCAGGATTATCCGAAACAGTCGCTCATCAGGTACTCGGCCAATCTGGTATATATACAAAGATACGTAGTGTATTTGAATGGTTGGGTAGCAACATTACCAAACCAGCACAGCGTATTTGCGCTTGGGTGACGCTGACGCTATCAGCACACTGCGAAATCGAAAAGGGTTGTTTGCATTCACGAGTGAAGGCAAACGGGAGAGACCAGAAGACCCGTTAACGAAGAAGAATTGGCGCTACTACGTTGACCATCTGCGAATGATCAAAGTAGCCCGCCGAGCACAATAGGAGATTTATCATGGAAAATAATACACAACAAAAACACCTCTACAGCGTCTGTTCCACCGACCGGATTCTCAAAGAAAGTCACAGTCAGGCTGTCATGAATGATTTTTTAAAGCAGTTCATTAATATCGATAAGATTCGCATGACCACCTATCGTGCGGGACGCGCCGTCACTGAGCTTATTATTCATTATGATCATGATAAAACCTTCCTGCTCACGATATGGGAAGGAAGCTTTAGCACACCGCCCCTTTCACTTGATGATATCCGTTTAGCTCATAAAGAGATTTCATTAACAGATATTGTGGACATTATGGTGTTTGTAACAAGACTCGCTCACCATGCACAGTTATCGCCACAGCTTTCTTCGGACTCAGACTCAGCAGAAGTTTTGGTTTTCAGCTCGTAGAACATCACCAATTGCCTTAAATCTGATATATGAAGGTTAATAATGGTATTTCCTTGTGAATTTTCTCTATTTGACGAACTTGGGTTAAGTAAGAAGACTTGAAAATATTTCACGTTTTCTGTACTCAATACTTCATCGACATAGTGCCCAAATCTTCCACAGTTCATGAGCTCTTTACTGACATACAAATTGACAGTTTTGCCATCATTTTTATCGAAGAATTGAAGCAGAAAACCACGACCGTAACGCTTTTTCAATAAAGCGCCACCATAAACAACACCCTTATATCGATTTTCAAGCCCATAACGAATGTGCGTCACATATCGGTATAGAGGGAGCTGTCCATAACCTTCAACATAAAGTTTGAGTAACCGAAATTCATCATCCAAATTACGCAGTGAATTTATTGAAGAAAGAACGTTCACCGCTTAAAGGAAAAAGATCGCTTATTAGCGATCTTTTTTTTTGATTACAAACTCGTTCGCGGTGCGAACGTTGAACGTTCGAAGAGAGTTAAATTTGATGTCGGCGGACAACTAAGATCGAAACTCAGACAATAAAGTTCGCAACTTTAACATTAAAGATTGAAACTTTTAGGGGTTAGCACTCCTCCCGCAGTAAGCACTCCTCCCGCTGTCATTACTGAGGGAACATGACGGGATAAATACCAACCGATTCTGTCATGCACTTACATTTTAGTCAGGATTGATGCTTCTCACCTTACACCTCGATATTCAGTGACTGTGATCTTTTTATCCTAAGCTCTCTGGTGTTGAGTTTTTCTTCTTTCCAGATGTTTTTAATCGTACCAATACTCACCTTGATATTGTGCTCTTTTAATTCCATCATCAGTTGCATCAATGTGAGGTGGGGGTTCTGCAATGTCAGCTCGATAATCTTGTCTTCTGCGTGCTCTGGTATGCGATTCTTACTACGTTTGAGAGGCTTATTGATCCGTTTTAACCCCATCGGCCCTTCCTCTGCCATTATTTTCTGATAGGTGTAGAGAGATTGGCGGGAGCAGCCAAGAATACGAGCCGCTTTAGTGATACTTCCCAACTGTTCAACGAGCTCTAATGCTTCTATTTTCCGCTGTACCTCTTTGCCGTATTCACTGCATTTACGAGGCTCAACGAGCTCCGTTATATCGAGTCGACGGTGACCAAAATAGGCAGAGAACTTACCATCGAACTGACACCGGATTTCTACTTGTTGGTTGACTATCGAATAACGAACGGGGGAGTCGATGACATACATCTTATTATCAAAGCTGAACGTATGGTCTCGGCGTATCTTGCGATACTCTTTCTGCACACAGATAGTGTTGAGATCTAAATCATCAGGTATACGCTTAAAAGCCGAGCGCAAGCCTGTAGGCTGAACCATGACGTTTTTTGCCCAGTAGTTTGGTATGAACTCTTCTTGTAAATACCGATTCGCATTTTCCATATCGGTGATGTTATGCAATCGAAGTTCTGGTACCAGCCTATCTTGGAAAGTATCGAAAGAGCGCTCTATCCGCCCTTTACCTTGAGGCGAATTTGCGAAGATAATTTCGATACCGAGTTCGTCACAAGCCCGCTGCATCTGCGAGAAGTTACTGCGTTTAGGCCCACCAAAGATACCCGCTCTGTCCACGTAGAGGGTTTTGAATATGCCTCGCTTTTCGATATAAGCTCGCATCACCTTCATGCAGCCTTCAGTGGTCTCTGACGGGAAGAACTGCGCATGAATATCACTAGTAGCGTCATCAATGATGGCAATCAAGCAAGACTTTTCATCACCAAACCAGCGATGAGGACTGCCATCCATTTGCAGCATTAGCCCTGGTAGCGGCATACGCTCTCGATACTTTCTGACTCGACTTCTACGGCGTTTAGAACGCTTGACGTGCCCCCTCTGGCAGGATAGT
>NZ_JAHGAD010000084.1:0-7201 GCF_030248375.1 Vibrio sp. B181a
GGCATTGATTGGAACTTGGTGCGTGATATTGGCGGCGATAACAGCTTAAGTTTTTTTATCCCTGGCACGGATCTGGTTTCAGGCACAAGCAGTCCCGGCCTTGCGTTTACCGGGGGCGGCAAATGGTCTGGCTCAACCGCACTGATTAACGCCTTAAACCAACAAGGGCAGGTTTCCACCGAAACGCCGATTACGATTTTGGTGCAAAACCATCAAACCAACCACATTACCCAAGAGCGCATCATTGAGTTTGTCGAAAACATCAGCTCTGACAGCGATGAAGGGGTCATTACCACGGACACCGAGCGTGGCAAACGCAGTGAAGGGGTGGACTTTATCGTGGTGCCGAACATTCAGCGTGACCACGTCTACCTTCGCACTTCCGGCATGTTAACCAAGATTGAATCTTTGGAGCAACAAGAAGTCGGCGGCGAAACCTTGATATTCCCGCAAATGCGTGAGGCAAAAATCAACTTTGCCAATAAGCTCAAGTACGGTCAAACCATCGTCATCGCGTCGGTCTCGCAAGTGGACACCACCACCGAAGAGAGCACCTTCTTAGGCATTCCGTTTTTAGGCGGTAACAGCGCCGTGAAACAGCGCGTGGATACCTTGGTGCTGCTCACGCCAAGGAGAGCGGACGGATGATGAAACCAACCATGGAGCTCTATGCCTTGCCCCATCAGGGGCAAATCAAGCGCGTGACCCGCACGTTAAAAAAACGCACGGCTTTGGCGTATCAATACGTCGCCGTTCGCGGCGACTGGGTGTGCTTGTACACCAGTGAAGCGCCGCAAGTTGCGCGCAGCGAGTGGTGGCTTGATGTTCTCGAAGGCAGAGGACTACTTGATGCGCGTGACACCGCGCTCATTGAGCCGCTGGCAGAGGATGAATGGCAAGGGGTGCTTATCGAAGAAGGCGTGGTACGCCAGATTTGGAGTGCACCTTCTTATTCTCAATTGACCGTCAACCTTGATGCGGCGTCGTGTGTGCTTGTTGTTGAGGCAGGAGAAGAAACGCGACTTGAAGGCACGTCAGTTGAAGAAAACTGGACACGCATTGCGCCGCCATCGGATGAAGAGCTGGCGCGCCTTAGTCAATACTTGCTCACCTCGCACGCGCCGCGATGGAAAAAGCCCGTGCTCGCCGGCGCTGTGGTGATGTCAGTCGTTGGCGCTTTAATTGCAGGGCAGGCGTGGCAGGCCCGCCAACCCAAACCAACGTCCACACCGAAAGCCAATGCGCCAGCAAAACCGATAACCCTGCCGCCTTGGGTGCACTATCGCTTAGCTATCCATGATGCGCTCAGCGCCCATCAAGTGATGCAAGGCGCGCTCATTAGCGCGGCCACGCTCGCCACCTTACCGCCAGGCTGGAAAACCGAAAGCATCACCCTGCAAGGCCATGCGTTAACCGCTTCCATACTCAGAGAGCCGCAAGGCCTAGTCATCGTCTGGTCGCAGTGGCTGACCCAACATCCTGCATTGGCGTCGCAGTTTACTGGCAACAGTGACACGCAAACGCTCACCATTCCTTTGAGTGAAGGCCTGCCTCGCTGGCATCAGCGCGCCATGCCATTGCGTCCCACCGATGCCCGTTTGCAAGACACGCTTGTGCAGCTAGGTGCGGTCACGACGCTTAGCCATGAAAGTACGCCCAGCACCTGGCAAAGCAAAACTTGGCAGGTGACGCACCCAGGCATGAATGTGGCTGAGTTGTCTCAGCTCGCCTCCTTATTTGATGCGCTGCCGCTGTCGATGGAGGCGCTCACTTTAACGCCAGTCAACCTCGATACCTGGTCACTGTCTTTTACTATCACCTTATATGGAGGGCTTTAATATGGCCGTATCCCCAATCAAGCTCGCCCTGATGGGCGTGCTTGTCGCTGGCGCCGCTTGGATGGGCTACACCACGCTGTTTCCAGAGCAAACCTCGGTGTACTCCGAACAAGCAAGCCACACGTCCGATACCACCAATACAGCTTCGACTGTTGAAAGCGCCTCAATCACGGAGTCTGCACCGACAACAACGCTAAGCGAGCAGGGACACTCAGAAGGGGCCTCTTCTGACGCGCCGCTTGGCGCCATTAATCAAGCACTGGCTGATAACATTGCCAAGCTTGGCAAGGCGCCTGAGTCTGTGCCGCCACTGCCACCGCTGGGCTTAGATGTGCAAACCTATCTCTCCAAACTCAGTGAGCTGCAACTGGCGACCGTAGACGCAAGAGTGCGCGAGCAAAAGCTGCGCGCTCAGCCGGACAATCGCATGGCAGGGCTTGGCTTAGAGAGTACGCCCGTCATGGCATCCCCTTCGGTCAACGCGCCGGTGAAAAAGACCAATGCCACACCAGATAGCAATCCCATGATGCTCGGTAGTCTTGTTCAGGTTGAAGATGGCCAATGGCAAGCGCGTCTTCATCTGCATGGCCGCTGGCACAAAGTCAGTCCGGGCACCAAGCTTGGCAAGGTGTCGATTTTATCCATCACCGAGCAAGGGGTTCGCCTGCGTGATAACGGTAAGGTGCGCTGGCTGCGCATGGGAGGTCAAGGATGAGTCACACACCAATGAATGCGTCGCTGACGCTGCTCAATGACCCAACCTTGCTGGAAATGTGCATCGAAGACGGTCATACCGTGGTGGATGAGCAGGGCGTGATATGGGTCGATACCCGTCAGGCGCCAAAGCTTCATGAAATACGCCTGTATGTTCAGCAAACCGAAACCCTGGCAGGTGGTCGCTTTTTTGCGCGAACGCCGCAGGTAAAGCACACCGATGAAACGCGCGTGCAAACCCTGCTGGATATGGCGCGCTCATTATTAAGTCAAGAGACGCAAGCAGCGCTAGAGTCGGCTTATGGCGACAAACTGACGCAGCTTTGTCAGGCCGCCGTCGATGTGAATGCCTCAGACATCCATTTGGAAGTGCACCGCTCGCGCACGCAGATTTTGCTGCGCGTTGATGGACGCCGAGAAAAGCTCAAAACCTTTGCCAATGGCGAAAGCGCCGAGCGTCTTGACCGCGCGGTGGGTCAGTCTTTGGCGGCCTACACCTTTAGCTTGGGGAACACCAACTACTCGCCGCGACTGCCACTCAATGACCGCTTTGAATTGCCTCTGACGCTTAACAAAAACGACGAACAAGAGAAACGTCACGGCGTCACGTCCATGGTGGAGTGGCGCGTGGCCATGATGCCGCTCAGCCATGGTATCAAACTGGTGCTGCGCTGCTTAACCCCGCTGGGTGAGCCGCTCACCCTCGATAACATGGACTTACTCCCAGCTCAGCGCGACTTACTGGAAAGTAAAATGCAGCGCCGCTCTGGCATCATTGTGTTAACGGGTCCTATGGGCTCTGGCAAAACCTCACTGGTGTACGCGCTGTTTGACACCGTCGACCGTGTGGCGCGCTGCTGTCATACCCTAGAAGACCCGGTCGAGTTTGAGCAAGAAGGCGTGACCAAAACCTTGGTCGAGCCCAAGCGAGAACTTAAAGAAGGCAGCGGTCAATATCTGGATTACACCTTCTACGCCCTAGAGCAGCTTCGTCAAGACATCGACATCACCTCGTTTGGTGAGCTTCGAAGTCATGGCACCACCAAAGAGTTCACCCGCAAAGGCGAGACTGGCGGTCTGGCATTATCAACGCTGCATGCCAACAGCGCACTGGGCGTGCCAGCGATTTTCATTGAGCAGCTTGGCATTCCGGCCTCGATTGTGTCTGCGCCTGGGCTAATGCAGCTCTTTACCCACCAAAAGCTGGTGCGAAAACTGTGTGAGCACTGCGCGCTATCACTTGAAGACGCTGAGGTTATCTATGCGCATCATGACCAAGCTGACGTCTATCACACGAAGAAAACTCAACTTTCCACCTTATTGCCAGACGCACTCGATAAGGTGCGCGTTAAACACCCAGCAGGCTGTAAGCATTGTCGTCACACCGGCGAGCGTGGCCGCCTACTGGTACTCGAACTCATTGCGCTCGAAGACGCTGACCGCGAATTCATCAAAGCCCAAGACTATCTGGGCTGGAGCCGCTATCTGCAAACCCAAGGTTGGCCGGACATTCGCCGTCATACGCTGCATCGCATCGCGATGGGGCAGGTGGACATTGCTTCTGCCTCTGAGCAAGTCGATGGGTTGATGCCTGTCTCATCCAAACGCCTGTATGAGCAAATTGAGCAGGAGATGAAGCATGACGCTGGATAAATGGCTGTTTGACAAAAAAGACCAAATTGCCCTGCTTGAGCAGTGGCGCACCTGCGCGCAATACGGCATGACCACCAAAGACTTTTGCCAAAAGCTCGCCGACAGTGGCTCCAGTAGCAGCAAAAAAATCGGTCAAGCAGGACTAAAAGCGCCCGGACAAGGCAAAGCGTTTACCGAGGTGCTGGAAGGTTGGCTCTCTCCGGTGGTGCTGTCGACCTTGGTGATTGCAGAAAAAAACGGTCAGCTGCAACAGGGGCTGGATTTGGCCATCAAAGAACTTGAAGGCGGACAAGGCGTGATGAAAGCGCTGTGTTGGATGATGGCGCTACCGATGGCTACGCTGTTTGGCCTTGGTGTGCTGGGCGTTTACATCAGCGGCGAAATCATCACCACTGCGGACTTAGCTGGCTCTATGGCAAGTCAGGTTCGCGATATCGTGAAAGGTCCAGGCGCCATCGCACTCGGCGTACTGATTGGGCTGTTTGTCATCAGCGCGCTATCTATGCCGATATGGACAGGCCAAAGCCGCGCACTGGTCGATAAGCTGTGGCCGTTTTGTGACTATCGCACCGCGGTGGCAGGCAACCTACTCTCAACCTTAGCCAACCTGTCTCAAGCCGGCATGAGTCTCAAAGCCGCCATGAAAGAAGTGCAGCCCCATTCGTCTCGCTATCTCACGGCGCACCTTCAGCGCATGCTCAGTCATCTGGAAACCGAAACCAACCCAGGGCGCGCGCTCGATACCGGCTTATTGCTGGCGGATGCACAAACCAACCTCAACGTAATGGGTGATATCGCGCCGCTCACCACCCTGCTGGAAAAAAGTGCCGAACAACATCACCGCCATCTGGCAAAAAAGATGGCCACCTTACAACTCATCGTCCCCAAAGTCATTTTGGTGCTCGCGATTTTACTGCTTGGCGCATTGGTCGGCAGCGCCATGGCCTCTCTGTTTATCTCAATCCAACTTTAAAAGGAAACCCAGTATGAAACGCATTCGCTCTAACCCAAACCAGCAACGTGGCGTCAGCCTGATTGATTTTATCATGTACGTCATTCTTGCGGTGTTTGTGTTCCTTGGCATCGTCAAGCTCTACAACATGGGCGTGGCCTGGTCAGCTCAGGCCAACACCGTCTCAGCGGTCACTCAAATCAAAGCCGGCGCAGAAAAAGTCAAAAGCGTCAACCACACTGGCACGTCGATGGCGAAGGTGTGTGACTCAGGCCGTAACGCGGTGGCGTCCACGATTTGTGGCGATTCGCGCGATGGCAAAGGCACCAACGAATACGGTGGTGACTACACCTTGACCGCCGATACCGCCAACCTGCAGCGCGTCAAAGTTGGCATCACCAACATTGATACTCAGTACATTGATGATTTGGCGGACACACTGGCCAAACTCAGTGCCGGAAACTGTAACAGCGCGGCAAGCTGCGCCACGTTGTCGGTCTCTGGCAACACCATCACGGTCACCTTGTAATGAACCTCACCTCACTGACCTTGGCCGCTGCGCTGCGCGTGGTGGCCATGGTGGGACTCGTGATGGGGGCCTTGCTGATGTACGACAGTGCCCGTGAGCAAGCGGTGTTTGAGCGCACCGCGGGCGCGCTCATGCAAGCCATGGATGAGCAGGTGCGCGCCGAAACCGAGCACACAAGCTGCCTGCACGCACCCCAGCAAGCAAATATCAATACGCTGATACAAGAAGGCTGGCTGGACGCCAGCATTGTCGAGCAAAGTCCGTGGACGCTGGGCATTCGCTATCAAAGCAGCAGCAAAAATGGCCGCGTGATAGCCAAAACCGCGCAGTTCACGGCCAATGATGCCAAGCGCTTAGCCGCTCTGGCAAAAAGCGCAGAGGGGAGCTGGCACCTGCAAGGACAAACCTTGACGCTGTTGGAGGTTATCGACGGACCAACGGACGTTGCACGCATGGAATACGACCCGGTCACCGCCTGCTTGGCTTGGTGAGCACGCAGCGTAAACACAAGACAACAATAAGGACCACACTGATGAAACCCTACTTAACACAGCGCGGCTTTGGACTGGTTGAAACCGTCATGACCCTTGCGCTCATCATGACTATCGTTGGGATAAGCCTGCCGTTTTTACTTGAGCAGCGCAAAGACGACGGTGCCAACGCCTACGCCAACCACGTTCGTGTGCTCATCGAGCGCATCCATCAATATCAATACTTTAAAATCACCGAAGAGGGCGTCAATCCTTCCAGTAAAGAGAGCTGGCCTGCCACGCTGGAAAGCCTCATGACCGACTACCCATTGCAATACTGGAATAGTTGCAGCGCCGCCCAGGAGCAAAACGGCGACTGCGTGCAGCCGGACTTTGTGCCGTGGAGCCACTCACGCATCGCGTCCTACTTCCAAACCGACGCCAGTAACTCTGCGTTTAACACCCATTTAGTGCTGCGTTTTCCGCTCTCCGAGCTTGCCTCTGAGCCCAAGGACTACACCCGTTGGTCGACTGTTTTGATGGACATTCCAGGCGCGCAGCGTGTGGGCAATGACATCGACATTACCCTTCGCCAAGCGACGCTGGCGCTGATGTACGACAACATCGTGATGCGCGATGGCTTTGCCACGCTCACCGATGACTGGGATGTGGGTGGACACAAAATCAGCAATGCGGAAGATTTCACCATTCGCAACAGTGATGGCACACAGACCTCAATCGCTCAGGGTTTGGTGACCATCTATCACGTCAAAGCATGGGAGGAGTTTGCCAAACCTTCGTGCCCAGAAGGGTTGACCGCAACCCCGCAGTTGTCACTGGCCAGTGTGGACGTGACGTATCCGTACACCATTACCGGCAGCTTAAAGCCTTATATCGCAAGTGAAACCGCCACGACATGGGCGGCCAACATCGATGCGTATGTGATTAACACTGAAACCAACCAATACAACGTGCTGAACTCCGGCGAAATCATGGCCATGGTGCAGTGCAAATAACCCAACCTAGAGGAAGGAAAGATGAAAAC
>NZ_JAHGAD010000085.1:0-615 GCF_030248375.1 Vibrio sp. B181a
AGGAAGGAAAGATGAAAACAACACTACTGTTACTCTCCGTCATCATGGCAAGCGCGCCCGCTTTAGCTGCTCAGCCTGGTCAATGCGGCGCTGGCTTTGACACATGGGATTTAAACTGCGATGGCAAAATTGATGGCGACGAGGCGAGCGCTTCCATGCAACCGTTTTACGATCAACAAAAGCGCGTCTCGCGCCCGGCGCACCGCGAAGGTCTGCCGCCTCCAGGAGATGTAGGCTATCCAGATCAAGCTATCAATAACGAGTCTGGTATATGGAAAAAAACTTCGTACGTGTATGGCATGTCTGCAGTGCTGCTGAGAAACAATCCCGACGGGTTTGCGTGCGCGCCAGTTGGTGCGTTTGGCGCGCACCAATACGAAGACTGCCAGCATGTTGGTAATGGCGATTATGATTGTGAAATGGTCTACGACTATTACGAATGCAAATAACCGCTTAGAAGCCGTTCAATGAGCGGCTTTATTTTGTTTTTTGTGAAATAAATCAAGTCTCTAAGTATTGATTCAGTATTAGGGACATAACGAAAAAAGCGTGCTATAACGGGTAACAACGATGAAAAAAGCATCAACTCAACATCAGCAAGGAGAATGATATGAA
>NZ_JAHGAD010000086.1:0-664 GCF_030248375.1 Vibrio sp. B181a
AGGAAGGAAAGATGAAAACGACACTACTGTTACTCTCCGTCATCATGGCAAGCGCGCCCGCTTTTGCTGCTCAGCCCGGTCAATGCGGCGCTGGCTTTGATACATGGGATTTAAACTGCGATGGCAAAATTGATGGCGACGAGGCGAGCGCTTCCATGCAGCCGTTTTACGATCAACAAAAGCGCGTCTCGCGCCCGGCGCACCGCGAAGGCCTGCCACCACCAAGTGAAGCGGGCTACCCTAAGTACGCTTTTAGTAACGAAATGGGCACATGGAAGCGAGTGTCAACTAACCTCACGGATATTGTCAATGCTGGCGCCTATTCCCAGCTCCTCACCCCCGACGCCGAAGGCCAAGCCTGTTACAAAGGCACCAAAGGGTTGATCCTTGGAACCAAGCGCGAGTGCACCAACTGGAACTCCGGGGGATGGCACTGCGAAGGCTATGGCCCTACCACCTTGTCGAACGAGGGCTATAAGGCCGAATGCCAATAAACCACGGAGCAAGCCGTTCAATGAGCGGCTTTATTTGTTTTTTGTGAAATAAATCAAGTCTCTAAGTATTGATTCAGTATTAGGGACACGCTGAAAAAAGCGTGCTATAACGGGTAGCAACGATGAAAAAAGCATCAACTCAACACCAGCAAGCAAGGAGAATGATATGA
>NZ_JAHGAD010000087.1:0-859 GCF_030248375.1 Vibrio sp. B181a
ACTATGTGTTCTCCGAGCTTGGCGGACAAGACATCAAATACACCATGCCCGCGCAAGACCGTTTTGAGGTCACGCTGACGGTCAATAACGAGCTGCGCGTGTTTGAGTGGCGAGCGGCGCTTATTTAATGCGCCAATAGGGAAAACTTCGCACTGACCAAAAGAACCGGTATCAACACCACCATCAAACTTAAAAAGGGCGTGATGTTTAAATCCGTTTCATTCCCTGACGCCTTTTTGTGAAAAGGATTATTTTTCATATCAAGCTCGCTTTTGGTACAACTTATTCAGCACTGTTGCACACCCCGTTTGAAGGCTCTCAATCGCTTTGTTGGAAGCATTATCGATAAACACGTACACCAACAACAAAGGAATGGCAACCATCAAACCAAACGCCGTCGTGTTCATCGCGACCGAGACAGATTCAGACAGCAGCGTCGACTTATCCGCTCCGGAGGCCTGAGCGACAGAAGCAAAACTTTGAATAAGCCCCATAATGGTACCTAACAACCCCAATAACGTAACCACATTCGCCAGCGTTGATATCACCGTAGTACGACGACTTAAACGGCGCACTGAATGAATAGCACTGATGCCTACAAGCTCTTCAAACTCTTCTTTAGAGATGGCATGCTCTTGATACTCTGTTGACGCCTCTCTTACCGTGTCCGCCAATACCGATCGCCCTTGCAATAAGGCCGTCAATGCTTGATGCTCATCACCTTCCACTGTTTGTGAAAACTGACGCGTTTCTTTGACGATTTGACGACGGTAAGTCATCATCACAATAAATCGCTCAATGACAATAGCCAATGCAATTAGGCCGATAGCCGCGATAGGGAACATGAATACGCCCCCGT
>NZ_JAHGAD010000088.1:0-4936 GCF_030248375.1 Vibrio sp. B181a
TCGCTCAATGACAATAGCCAATGCAATTAGGCCGATAGCCGCGATAGGGAACATGAATACGCCCCCGTTTTTAAAAAATGTCATGATAGTATCAGTCATCTTTTTCCCACTTTACTTTCTGGTTGATAAATTCTAATAAGGCCGCGTCCGCTTGGTTTTCTTTTTCCATGTCAGGTAACGGCAGAAGATAGGGGCGAAATGCCTCTCCCATCGTCTGAGCATCGATGAAGGTGATCCCGCTATTTTCAGAAGGCGTCGCGACATCTTCTGCCCACACACTGGCCGCTCCCATCAGCAACACACTGCTCAATAAAAAAACGCGCATCATAAGTTCTCCTTGGCCCAACGGCGCCATTGCTCTACCAGTTCGGGCGCCACGTTTTCAGGAAAGGCAGCCCCGCTTTTGATGCCTTGGTACTGCCCAGTTAATATCAACGAATCCACGTACCGACGAACCAATGCCTCATCACGAATAGGCGTCTGACACGCCAGAAAAGCCTGCTGATAAGCATAAGGCGCCTGACGCTCATCTTTTTGCGTCAACGTTTCAGCGCACGCGGTTACGACAGCTGATTGAGCGGGAGGCGGTGCTGGATTTTCTGGCGTTTGAGCGCACCCAACCAAGCCCAGAGATAACAGACCAATTTGCCAAAATTTCATCACCACTCCCCCATCAATAACACGGCATCAAGCACTCGTACGTCCATCACGCCCTCCACTTTCTGGGCCACCACCTGACGCACATAACGCTGAGCTTGCGCCTCTCGCTGCGACGCTTGTTCACGCAGGACTGGCTTCAAGGCATCCGGCGCTTGCGCCGCTTGAAGGGTTAAGAACTGACCAAACCGCCCTTCGAGTTGCCCTAGGAGCCACAACTGCGCACTGGCATTTGCAACCGGCGCACTCGACAACTTCGCCTTTAACTGATTGTACGTTGCCAAGGCTTGTTGAACCGCAACCATCGTATCTGAGGCTTCCACATCAAAAGCACGGTCTAACGTCGCCTCGTCAGTTCGCAACTGCACCATTGTCTGAACCCCTTCATTCGATACTTGACGAACTTGTTGCTGCACCTCTTGAGATAACGAGGGGTACACACTATCTAAATAGCGCACAACACGAATGTCATCCGCCTGTGTCAGCGGGGTTGGCTGCGCCAAGCGCATTAGGAGGTAATCCACCGCCGCTTCTGTCTCATCTTGAGAGATGGACCAGTATGCCAACTCCAAAGCATGACGCTCCGGCGTTTGTTTTAAGCGGGGGACCAGCAATGCCATCTGGCCAGATTGACGTAAGCGTTCATCAATTTGCGCATCGACCACGCCTTGCTGCTCTGGCGTTAGAGCCAAGGAGGCCTCCAGACCGGCAAGGTAACTCAGTCGTGCAGAAGACATCGGCTGGGCATTAACCGCAAACATGGCCGTATCAAGACGCATGTCCGCACTGCCGCTCTCCGCTATCGCCACCATGGCGGCCTCGTCTCCTTTCTCTCTCATCGTCACATACTCAACCTGACGCTGCTCTTGTTGCAGTGGCGAAATCATGCGCTCAGGCAACTCGGTTTGCGCCCACACGACAGAGGAGAAACACTTCTGCGCCTGAGCGTATTGTTTATCCTGAGTAAGTTGATGTCCTTTTAAAGCCCGAACGGTCATCGGCAGCGTAGTGTCGCACTCCTCAACCAATGCTGCATAATCGCCCGCCAAAGCGAATGAGGTTTCATCCGGCTCGGCTGGAATAGAAAAATACCCCGCCAGCAATTTCTGCTGCGTCGCGTTAGGTAAGGAGGGGGTAAAAACAGAAGTGATAGCCGAACGCTGCTGGGTTAATGTCGCCAATGACACCACGTCCGAATAGAAAAACGTTGGACGCCCTTCGTCGTATCGGTAAAGGCGATTTTCTAAGTATGCTTGCTGCGTTTTAGGGTTGGCTTTACCAAAGCGGCGCTGCGCCTCCAACAACCCATCAGACCACTGTGACCGCTCACTGTGATTACGGGTATCAAAGTAGTAATGCACCAACAAGTGGCTGTACTCATTCACCGCCCCTTCATCAGCAATCACACGACCAGGCTCTGTGACCGCCACCTTTAGGTATGCCTCCATCAACGCTCGCTCATCTTTTACCAAGTCATGCTCTCTCGCGAACCCCACTAGACTCCGACGATAGGCCTGCTGCTCTGGCAATGTTGACAACATAGACAATCGACGAGTTTGCTCAGAAAGCGATTTTGCATACAGGCCATTGCGCTCATAAAAGTCCGCCAGCTGCTGCGCCAACGCTTCATCCCCATCCCCCGGAAGATGCAACGCCTGGCTAGAAACGCCATAGTTAACCACCATATCTTGGGCAACGTTCAATGCCGATGTCGGATTTTCCTGATAAGCCTCTGGGGGCATCTGATTAAATGTCGTTATCGCTTGCGAGGTTTGATTGAGCTGCATTAACCCCACCACCCACAGCAAACGATAGGCTTCCTGCTCCTGAGGTGGAAGCGCCGCAATTTCCGCAACGCCCTTCGCTGCCTCCCCATTAAGTAATAACGTTTGAATGTTCAGTTGGCGCAAGGTTGGCTGATAAGAAGAGTAACTCGCTTGGGAGAGCAAAAAGTTCACGTTATCAAGAAACACATCGCTTGTTTCCGGCGTCACTCGCTCACTCTGCTTTAATAAAATGTTCATCACGCGCTCTGTGTCCGCCCCATCAAGAGCGTACTGTTGAAGAGCGTCAGAGACGGGCGCTTCTAACGCCGTAAGGTAATCGGTATAGAGTAACGGCGAACCTTGGGCGCCATAACTGAGTAATCCCCCTAACACCATCGAGGATAATACGGTTTTATTCACGGGCTTGTTCTCTTTTGTAAATAAAGTAACGAAGGATTTGCTCTTCTGCGTTTACGTCTTTTTTAAGTTGCGAAGCAATGGCCATCACCGCCTCATCTAAACGCTCCGCCTGCAATTGCATTTGCACTTTGAGCTCACTGACATCTTTCGCGGGGAAATCCTCTGTCATGCGTATTTGCTTTTGATTTATCGCCTGCAACGACTTGAGGTATTTCAACTCTTTATAATAGTGACGCAATTCGGCACGCGTTGGCTCTGCACTTAGCGCTCCTTCCCCCAGTGCGTAGCGATAAAGTTGCGTTCTTTGCGCCATATCAGCATCAAGCAATTGGATATAACGCGGCAAATCGGGCACCGTTTTTCCTTCCACCAAAGACTGGTAAACCGACAGTAACGCTGTAAATGACAACGCCCCCTCTTGCGACGCCGGCGCCAAAGCCCGATAATCCGCATCCACTAACGATGCCACCAACACCTCATCATGCATAGGTAAAAGCTGGCAATCCATTACCGACTCAGGACACCAAGCTGACAATACCGACCAATCCGTCTCTTTACCATGAGCCGCTATCGGCCCACCCAACAACAGCGCCAACACCACGCCAAAAACATTAAAACGCTTGGACATGCAACGCCTCTCCTAATAAGTGGGGCTTTATTGACAGCAAGAAGTTTAGTCCCTGACTGTGATAAAGCACGACCGAATGCGTACCTTCCACCTGATGACGTTCGCCCGTTTTACGGCTCGTCCCAACCAAAGTAAAGCGCAACGTATGCTCACCTTTTGGCAGCCTCGCCTCTAAGCGGCCCACCTGCGCACTCAGTGGTACTTCATACGTCGTGTCACCTTCATCCAACATCAGTGTCAAACTCTGCCAATCAACCTCTGATGCCACGTCACTTTGAATCACAAACTGGCTAGCATCTTGACTTAATCCGTACCCATCTAGTGCCTGCTCTAACTGCGCCGATTGCGCAAACGTGTCGGCCCTCAAGTCGGCCAACGCAGGTGTGACATCCTCATCATTCAACAAGGTGACTGCTGGTGCCGGACGAGACCAGTGCAAGCGTGCTCCAAGCACCCAAGCGTTCGGTGAAAACGAGTCAAACGAATCGCCTACAAAAAAACGATATCCACCAAATACGTCCCAGTAACGATTCACTTGGTAACTCAGTTCAACATTTGGGGTGACATCCCAAACAAAGTCATTGTTGCGATAGTTAGCTTCTTTAACGGTCTGATAAACAGAAGCGACCCCCACCCCACCTTTTAATGTCATTTTATCGAGCAAAAAGTGAGGCACACGGTACGTCGCTGAGAGCGCAACCCAAGACTGCTCTACGGAATATTGGTCAATGTCAGCCGCACTCGTTAAATGACCATTCAACTCCACTCCCCAAGGAGAGTCGTCAAAGTTAACCCCAACACCCCCTCCCCACTGCGAAGTGCTCTCCTCCCCAAAACCGTAAGTTCCATGCACATATGGCTGCGCTGCAACCGCAGAAAAAACCACGCCACCACAAGCCACACTCAACAGAGTTGGGCGCACCAAGGAAGATATCGACATAATTGTTGTGTCCCCAAAAGTTATATAGGTTTGTACTATCGGTGTTGCGGCACTTCCCGTACCCCACCCTTTCATTTCAAAAAAGCAAGAAAAATCACGTCCCTGTGCGTTCCCTTACTTCTCCCTCTTTGATATTTCGGCTCTTTTGAACCTAGGCCCTTCTTGAGTATACGAATGCGCAAGAAGACAGCCATCTTGCACTCGATACGACAACTTGCCGAGGTTCGAGTGCGCTCTGCACTTTTTGACTACGAGGGCTTCAAGCCCACATTGCTCCTGTAAACGAACGTGAATACGTTCTCGTACCGAAAGCCAATAGTTCTCAACCCCGTTAAACATCGCAACGAACATCTTCAATATAAACGAGCTTTTGAGCCTCATCAGGCGACGTCATCGGACTGACCTTTTTACTTCTGCTCTCTACGACTAAATAGTGTTAATAGTGAGTAAGTTAGTACCACTAAGCTCTTATTAATCATTGGTCAATTTAAGCAAAACGCAAAAAAAAACGATAAAATTGAGCGT
>NZ_JAHGAD010000089.1:0-1851 GCF_030248375.1 Vibrio sp. B181a
CTCAATGACAATAGCCAGTGCAATTAGGCCGATAGCCGCGATAGGGAACATGAATACGCCCCCGTTTTTAAAAAACGCCATGATAGTCTCTGTCATCTTTTCCTGCTTTACTTTCTCGTTGATAAATTAAAGTGACGCCGTATCCGGTAGTTTTCATGCCGAGCAACGATACCGGATAAGGCGATATACAATCCCGATTTCTCGAGGTTCTGTTCTTTCGCCGACATAAAGTCATCCTCTCAGAATCAGCACCTTATTCTTATTTGCAGTAAGTATAAATCACACATTAATAATTGCTCACAGCGATAAAAAATGCCAATAAACTTACAAGCAAAAATGGCTGATGCAAAAGAGCAGGCAATTTTGTTGATTTGGAATCACTTAATGTCAGGTTTAGGTTAATAAAATATTCAAATAAAGTGAATTCTTAGATTTCATTTATATCAATAAGAAAAAAAGGGGGGGGGGAATAAACACAACGAGTGTTGTTAAACGAAAACAGGTAGATACCCCCGCGCATGCACAGGGTGCTTATTGTTACAACTCCGTGCAGAGTTTACCAGAACCCTTTTCGCCCTAATGCCTAACGTAATTCGCTATAACCTATCCACTCACGCCTACGCTAGTGACAAACTCAAACAATGTAATGTTTCTCTTTCCAGTAAACCTTACTTGGCCAACTGAACGTTTTTCACATGTGGTGCGACGACTGACTTTTTAGTGTACCCATGACGTCTGAAATACTGTACTTCGGCGGGATAAACATCACCATATGCAGATGACCTTCGTCAAAGCCTATCTTTTTGAACTCAACGCCAGGTAAACTTCGCAGTAACTTTGGCATAATCTTTTGTAATTAGCAGTGAATACTAGGATTCAGCGCTTTTCAACTGCACTTAGTCACCCTCGGGTAACTCCGTGGTTTTCTGTATGACTAGAATAAGGCTGTTAACAGCAACGCTACGCGCAATTGGACTCGTTTAGTGAGCATCCATGCTGTTCGTTGTGGACTGTTCGAAAATAAAAGTATTGTTGTCAATGGAGCAAAGCGTGAAATAGTTATTTGAAAGGTATTTCTTACTTTTCGATCCAATAGAGCTAAGAAAAACACTCTTTATTTAGTAAAGAGTGGCGTCAGTTTTCTCGTTGAAACCATCCCATCAAATGCAATTAGTTGCACTTTTGCACTGTTAGGGATAAGGTGCTCGTGTAAAGTTGTGTGTTTAGGGAAGTACTATGCCTATTTATGATGTCACTTATTTGTTTTGTGGGCCAAAAGCACGAATGAGGTCTAAACAACGGCAGTTTGATATGGCTAATTTGCAAGGCGCAAAATTAGCTGCATTGTCTCATTTGCCTAAGAATCGATGCGATGTCCACATATGCAGCCCTCAAGGGTAGCTTCTCTCGGTTCTCAAGCATCGTGACGAACTTGTTATAAAGTGGTTTGATTGGACAAATTAACCAGAGGCTAGGTCTTCTTTCTTTAATTAATCCAAAATCCGATAAAGCACTTCCTGTATTCTTAGCCATATGAATAGTTGGTAATCCAATTACCGTCAGCCTCATGTCAAATTGACCCGACAAAACTTACTTGATCCATTCATAACTCACTATTATTTCCCTTTGCTAACACATTGTCTTGCTATTCTTACGATGGGAAAGGTTATGAAACTTGTTCTCTTGATTTGTGTACATTTTTTACTTCTTCTTAAACTTAAGATTAAACTGTTCTAACTGTATCTAGTGGGAGTATGTGTTGATTGACTGTTTCTTATATTATTATAACGAGAAAGGAGCCTTGTTTGAGTCACTCTTATTTTAAATTGGTCCCCCTCGTTTGCGAGTTTG